>CAYTAP010000069.1:0-10628 GCA_964435775.1 uncultured Tepidisphaeraceae bacterium | reverse complement strand
CCCTTGAGCGACTGGGCGCATCCTTTGCCCACATCGCCATAGCCGCAGACCACCGCGACCTTGCCGCTGATCATGACGTCGGTGGCGCGGAAAATGCCGTCGATGAGGGAGTGCCGGCAGCCATAAAGGTTGTCGAACTTGCTCTTGGTCACCGAGTCATTGACGTTGATCGCGGGGAACAGAAGCTTGCCCGCTTTTTGCATTTCATACAGACGATGCACACCGGTGGTTGTCTCTTCGCTGACGCCCTGGATCTTCCTGCCCACCTCCGTCCACCGTTTGGGGGTTTCCTTGAGGGTTTTGGTCAGCAGTTGGAGGATGACGCCCCATTCCTCGGGGTCACTTTCCTTGAAGGCGGGCACTTTCCCGGCCGCCTCGAACTCGGTGCCCTTGTGAATGAGCAGCGTCACGTCGCCGCCATCATCGACGATCTGATCCGGCCCGGTGCCATTCCCGAAATCGAGAGCGCGTTCGGTACACCACCAGTATTCCTCGAGCGATTCACCCTTCCAGGCAAAGACGGGAACGCCAGCCGGTTGATCAACCGTGCCATTGGGTCCCACGACCACCGCCGCCGCCGCGTGATCCTGCGTGCTGAAGATGTTGCACGAACACCAGCGCACGGTCGCGCCAAGCGCCGACAGCGTTTCGATCAGCACCGCCGTCTGAATCGTCATGTGAAGCGACCCGATGATCTTCAACCCCTTAAGCGGCTGCGAAGCGGCGTATTCCTCCCGCACCGCCATCAAGCCGGGCATCTCCTGCTCGGCCAGCATGATCTCCTTGCGACCCCAGTCGGCCAGCGACAGGTCACGAACCTTGAACTCAAGGTCGCCCTTGGTTGAACTCTTCGCGGGGGGTGTCAACGTCTGCGTCATGGTCTGTATCTCCATAGGTACGGCCCGAACGCGGGCCTTCATTATTCTGCAAGTCATCGGCGGCTCACACACGTGAGATCACAATCGCCGAGACCAAATCACTTCTCGGGCTTCTTTCCACGGAATGCACTTCACTTCGCCACGATCCAGTTGACCCAGGCGATGGTCAATCTCCTTCCCCCACGCTTCTTCCCACCCTGGGTCAATGTCCGAATCCAATGTGTCAATCAAGCGCATCGCCAGCTCCGCGCGCTCCGTCTGATCGAGTTCCATGACTTCGCTCAGGATTTGTTCGGCGCTTCGAGTCATTGTCGCTCCTTTCAAACCGCACTACTCACGTTGTGGCTACGCCTTGTGCCTGAATGCCATCCTTTTCCAAATACAACTCAATCGCCTCCCGGATGTTCTCCAACGCCTCCTGCTCGGTTTGACCAGCCGACGCACAGCCCGGAAGTTCTGGACTCCATACGGCCCAATTTCCTATTGCAGGATCCGGTTCAAGCACCACGCGCCATGTCATATGTGCCTCCTCGTCATAGCACCGTTCATTTTCGCACACCCACGCCCAAAAACAACGCCGGTCCCTTGGCCGCCGGCTCGGGGGGGAGGGGCTGAACCATCACCTGTTCAAAGCCGTTTTCCTTCATCAATCGACTCGCGTCGACTGCCGCGAAGCCGAGATGCAGTTGCCCCATCTGTCGCCGAAAATCCTCGCGATCATGCGGGAGAAGATCGACGATCACCCCTTTGCCGCCGGGCTTGAGGATTCTCGCCATCTCCTTGAGCAATTCAGCCGGGTCGGCCATGTACGTCAGCACAAGCAGCGACAGTGCGGCGTCGCAACTTTGATCCTCGATCGGAACGCTTTGCAAGTCACCGCGCCGCAAATCGACATTGGTCACATCGCCGACGCGCCGCCTGGCCGCCTTCAACATGGCCGCCGAATTGTCCACCGCGATCACCCGCCTGACGCATGCGGCAAGCCGAGCGGCCACTGTACCGGTTCCGCAACCCAGGTCCGCCACGACAAAATCACTTGGCAAGAGGGACAACAGCGCCACATCCACAAAACGTCCGCCATATAACTCATCCCGCAGCCGATCCCACTCGGCGGCCGCGCCGGCGAAAAAACTCTGACTTTCCGTCTGCTTCTCCGCCAGCAGACGCATCAGCCGCAGCTCATCCTGCTGCGTGGTCGCCCAGTTGTCCGTCTGCTCCCGCGCAACCAGCCACAACTTCCGGGCCGCCGGTTCCAGCTCATCGAGAATCATCCGATACAAACGGGTCGTCCCCTGACGGCGCAACCGAGTCCATCCCTGATCGCCGAGAACCTTGAGATGCCGGCTGACGGTTGATTGCGGCCATTGCAAAATCTCGCACAGCGCCACGACACCCAATTCCTGCCGCTCAAGCAGCCGCAACAGCCGCAGCCGCTTGGCGTCGGCCAACCCCTCCATCCACGCCAGCAAGGCGGCGGGCGTTGAAACGCGTTGTGAGGGCGATTTCACCATGGGCAGACCGTCCCCCCCTCCATTCATCCATCCTTCCATCCGGATGTATTGTTAATCAGAAATGCGTTGGTGTCAAATGAACCTGATTTTCAGATGGATGGAACCCATCGCCTTCCCTCAAGCGGCACACTTTCCTACAATCACCCGTGCAACCATGCTGACCAAACTCCTCAAAGCCAAAATCCATCGCGCCGCCGTCACCATGACCGACGTGAATTATCACGGAAGCATCACCATTGATTCGGAACTGCTCGAAAAAGCGGGACTGCTCGTCAACGAGGCCGTGGTCATCGCCGACTGCGACAACGGCAGCCGGTTCGAGACCTATATCATCGCGGGCAAGCCCGGTTCAGGGATGATCGGGATCAACGGCGCCGCCGCCCGGCTGACGGCGGTCGGGCATCGCGTCATCATCATGAGCTACGTGTACGCCGAACTGCGGGAAATTGCGGGACATCATGCGCGGGTGCTCCTCGTCGATGACAAAAACCGCCCCACGCAGGTCTTGGACAACGCCACGATCATCAGCGACAAGTGAGCCTTTTTCACCGCCGAGACGCGCTGAATCTTTTTCCGGGGAGCGATAGCGCCCGAATTCATCATGTGGCCAGAACTTTTTCATATCCCCGGCACGCCGATCACCGTCTTCGGCTACGGCCTGATGCTCGTCATCGCATTCTTCGCCTTTACAAAAACGGCGCAGTCCCTCGCCAAACGACGCGGCCTGAACCCGGAACTGTTTCTCAATGCGACATTCCTGTGCCTGGTGTTCGGCGTCATCGGCGCCCGGACCAGCCACGTCCTTGAAAACCTTTCCGACTACACCAACCAGGGGTTCTTTCAGAACCTCAAGCACATGGCCAACCTCCAGGAGGGTGGGCTGACGCTGTACGGCGGATTCCTGCTGGCGACGCCCATAGCGATGTGGTACGCGGTGCGCAAAAAAGTGCCGCTCCGCCTGGGCATGGACATTGTGGCGGTTGGGATCATGGTGGCGCTCGGATTCGGACGCATCGGCTGTTATCTCAACGGATGTTGCTATGGAGCGGACTGCGCGTGGGGTGTGCAATTCCCCTACCACTCGATCGCATACATGGACCAGGTGGAGGCGGGGAAGATCGTTCCGCCGCCGGAATTGCAAACGGTCGATGCCGATGGGCAACCCCGGCTGCTGACCAAGGAGGAAGTGGCGGCCAATCCGAGATTATCACGGATCGCCGCAAACAATCGCGCCCATCCGGTCTTGCCAGCCGAACTCTTCAGTTCATTGAATGCCTTCCTGCTGGCGGGGCTGATGTTCGCTTACTTCACGATTCGACACGCGCCGGGACAGGTGTTCGCCATGACCGTGGCGCTGGGGGGAATGACGCGATATCTGCTGGAGATGATTCGTGTCGAGCCGCCGGTGGATCCGTCGATGTTCGGGACGCTCTCCATCGCGCAGGTGACCGGAATCTGCCTGGTCATCGCGGGCATCACGCTCTGGTTTGTGTATGGATGGTATGAACGGCGCTTGCAGGGGATCGGCCAGCGCGACTCGGCGATGGCGACAGCCTGAATCGCCCCATGTGCGACGGATCATGCCGTCAGAATGGGGAACTTGCTCGACGAAATCGGCAACTGCGAATACTCCTCGACCAGCCGACGATATTCCCGCGCCACTTTTCGCGGCTTGCGCTGGAGGCTGTAAAGCCCGACCGGATTGATCGTACCCCGCGTTTTGGTCAGCGCGCTGTCCCAGTCTTTCATATCGACCAGACCGAACCACGTGAACCCGACGATCGGCACGCCATCCTCACGCAGACGAAGAAGATTGGTCCATTCCTTCCAGAGCCACTCAACCGCGTACTTGGCGGTGCGGTTGGTTTCCGTGTGCATGACCGGCATGCGATAGCGATCATAATATTGCCGCGTGATGACATAATACCCATACACATCCCCCGCCCCGATGCTTTGACCATTGGGACGAATGACGTGCTCGTTGGTCATGTAGTAATCGGTTCCCATGATGCAGTGGCGACGAAGGTCCCGCTGGTTGAGGAACCAGGTGTATTCATCCGATGTCATCCCACCGCTCAGGAGATACCGATACATCGTCGCCGTCACGTCATGACCAAACAGCAGATCAAGCGACAGAAAGCGGCGTTCGTTCATAAAGTGCGCCTGCGTCACCATGCTCGGGCTGCCGGGATGTACATATTCCGTGCTTTCGCTGAAGATGAAGATCGCATCGGGGCGCAAGTCGAGGATCGCGCGCATGGAGGCGATCGACGCCTTTACGCAATGCTTGAGGTTGGTGATGAAGGCGGTGTCGCTCATCAGCCGCTCATTCCACCACCCAAACGCGGCCGAGAACTGCGCGGTGATGTAAATCTCATTAACCGGCGTGTAATACCGAACCCAGGGATACCGCTCGGCGAACGCGCGGGCATACTCCGCGAAATGGTCAGGCCAATTGGGATTCTGAAAATCCTCCAGCCAGTCCGGCAGACCGAAATGAAGCAAATCAATGATTGGGACGATCCCCAGACGCCGCATCTCCTCCATGACCGGATCAAGAAAGCTCCAGTCATACTCCCCCGGGCCGGTGAAGATGCGATAAATGGCCGGCCCATAGCGCAAATAGCGCAACCCAAGCTCCCGCACGAGCTTAAGATCGGTGCGCCACAGGTCGTAATGCCCCGTGTCGCGCATTTGATCGACGCGATGCCCCCCCGCGATGACCGGGTAGCTGCACTCGATCCCCACACTGAACATGAAGCGCAACGCGTCCACCGGATCGGCCACTCGTACGGTTCCTGGCAAGCTGCCGCTCCTGTTCTTTTGCGAATCCAGTTGATGCATGACCACACATCTTATCGGCATCCACCAACGATCACGGAAGGGGAAATCGTCACAAACCCCCATTGCCACCCAGCGCCCAGGGTGTTTCAATTCTCTTTGGTAGGGGCGGCTTCAGCCGCCGTCTTCTTCTAAAACGGCGGCTGAAGCCGCCCCTACGGAAGATCCATTCGAGAATTGAAAGGCCTTGACCCTGCGCCACCTCTCATTGCCCGATGGCCGGGGGCAACCATAGACGTCCATGCGACCATTGCAAGCAAGCCGAGGCGGAGGCCACCATCGGACCATCGGCACTACTCCAGATCGATGATGTCTGGCTGGATGGGGCGCGGCTCCATCAAGTTGGCGACGAGCAGACAGACCAGCGCCCACACGATCCCCGCCATCCACCCCGCCAGAACGTCCGTCGGATAGTGTACGCCCATGTACACCCGGCTGACGCCAACAAGAAAAGTGACCAGCAATGCGCCCGTCAAAATATACAGCTTGGCCAGACGGTACGGCGTCTGACGCGTCAGCAACGCGCCGAGCGTGATGTAAACAACCGCGCTGAGCATCGAATGCCCGGATGGGAAGCTGGAGGTGGAAACGTAGGAATAGTGTGAAACATCCGGGCGGGGGCGATCGATCATCCGCTTGAGCCCGCTGCTGATCGCAATGCCGCCAAGGGTCGCCAGCAGAATAAGCCACATCGCCCGATAGCGGTGCAGGATCAGCAGATAGCCGACGACGGCGATGACGACCAGCGTCAGCACCGCAACGCCGCCGAGAGCCGTGATGTCACGCCCGATCTCCAGCAACCAATGCGGGCCGATGGGAACGGTCCCAGGCTCTGACACGACGGCAAGGGCATCGGCCGGGCGCTGCAGGGCATGAACCACTCGCTCGTCAAAGTGCTGCACATGCCCTTCCTCAACAACATCCGCCAGCCGAATAAAGCTCCAGCTCCCCCCCACCACGATGAGGCAGACGAGCAGAATCTGAAATGGCCGACCGTTCAGGAGACGCCACGTTGTCAGGGGTGAAATCATTGGGGGAGAGTGTAAGCAAAGCCACGCGGTTGTCATGGCCGTGAACGTGGAAGACGCGAGTCGAGATGAATAGCCCATTTGACGAGGTGGAAGGTGATGGTTAAATGACAGTCGCACCTTCACCGGTAAAAAGACTCGGCTCGTCGCTGCCGGTCGCATCGCAGCCAGTTTTATTGCATCAAGCGGAAATACAATGCCTGCACCCCTTCGCTACATTGATTGCCGGCGCGGCGGCATCATGAAGAATATTTTGATCGGCCTGCTCGTTGCCGCTGTCATCTTGATGCTGGCGCCCCTGGTGCTCTCCCTGGCCATGGCACTACTTCTGCATGGCTCAAGCAAATCCCTGCCGCCGGCCGAGGTGTCTCGAAGCGTGGCCACGCAACTGATCCACTGGGGTACATTCGGCAAAGAGCCTGGTGATCCCCGCGCGCAGAGGACTTTCAGAGCACCCATCACCCAGGGCATACGAGGCATTCAAGGTTATTCGACCAGCGACGGCTTTCACGGCGACGGCTCGGATTGGTATGAAGCTGAACTTTCGCCTGATCTCATGACTCAATTGCGCGCATGGCTTGCACAAAACACCACACTTGAAAAACGTGGTGCAGCCCATACGGATGGTGAAGCACCTTCTTGGTGGCCAGAGACATGGCCGGCGGGCACACAGACGTATTACGAAACGTGGGCACACTTCACCGTACCACCCACCGGCACACACGTTTGGTTTGTGCGTATCCGCTCATAGGACATCATGCAGTTCCCCCCCCCCCAGCCGTACGCTACGGCAGAGAATGAACCACAGATGAACTGAGATGAACACAGATTTTCAACATCTGCGTTCATCTGTGGTTCATTTCCGCACGCCATAGAAAAGCCCCGAAGGCTCAGCGGCGAGGCAGACCCGCAACGAAACGGGACGACCGTAATGGCCGTCCCGTTTCCGATTTCATTGAACACAAGAGGTCGAAACTTATCCAACTTCCTCCAGGATCGCCTGCTTGACCTGCGCCGGAACCGGGGCGTATTTGCTTGGTTCCATGACCGAACTCGCCCGGCCCTGGCTCATGGAACGAAGTTCGGTCGTGTAGCCGAACATTTCGCTCAGCGGCACTTCGGCCTCCACCACGCGGATGTTGCCGCGCTGTTCCATGTTGAGGATCGAGCCGCGGCGCTTGCTCAGGTCGCCCGTCACGCTTCCGACGAAATCCTCCGGCGTCGTGACGACAACCTTCATGATCGGTTCGAGCAGCGTCATGCCCGCCTTCTGGCATGCTTCGCGGAACGCGAGCGAACCGGCCTGCTCAAACGCCACCTGCGAGCTGTCCACCGGGTGGTAGGAGCCGTCGAGCAGCGTCACCTTGACGTTGATCATGGGGAAGCTGGCGAGCACACCGCTCTTACACGCCATGTGGGCGCCGTATTCCACCGACGGGATGTATTCCTTGGGAATCGAACCGCCGAACACCTTGTTCTCGAAGGCGAAACCATCCTGCCATTTGAGCTCGGCTTCCTTGGCTTCGGCTTCGGTGAAAGGTTCGACGGTGATGGTGGCGTCGCCAAACTGGCCGCGCCCACCGGTCTGCTTGACGAACTTGCCCCGCGCCTCGGCCTTGAGGGTGATCGTTTCCTTGTAGGCAACCTTGGGCTTGCCGACAAGCACATCAACCTTCATGTCGCGGGTCAGCTTGTTCCGCAGGATTTCCAGGTGAAGCTCGCCCATGCCCGCGATGATCGTCTGTCCGGTTTCCTCGTCATAGTTGGCCTGGAAGGTCGGATCCTCGCGTTTGAGCGTGGTCAGCGCTTCGCCGAGCTTCTGTTTGTCGGCGGCGGTCTTGGGCTCGATCGACATGCTGATGACCGGCTCGGGGAACGTCGGCTTTTCAAGGATGATCGGATTGTCCTGATCGCACAGGGTGTCGCCGGTCAATGCTTCCTTGATGCCGATGCAGGCGACGATGTCGCCCGGCTCGGCGATCTCAAGCGCATTACGATCCTGCGCGTGCATTTGGAACATGCGCGAGACGTTTTCGCGTTTGCCGCGCGAGCTGTTGAGCACGCGGCTGCCCTTTTCAAGCTTGCCGCTGTAGACGCGCACATACGTCAGGTCGCCATGCTGATCGCTGACGATCTTGAAGACCAGGCCGCAAAACGGCTCGGCCGGGTCGGGGTGGCGTTCGATGATCTTGTCGGTGTCCTGCACGTCATGCCCTTTGATCGGCGGCATGTCCATCGGGCTGGGAAGGTAATCGATGACCCCATCGAGCAGGCGCTGCACTCCGACGTATTTCAATGCCGAGCCGCAGAAAACCGGGTGGCACTTGAACTCAATGGTCCCCTTGCGAAGCCCGGCGCGGATCTCATCCTCGGTCAGTTCCTCCCCATTGAGGTACTTTTCGGTGAGGGCATCGTCGTATTCCGCCACCTTGTCCACCAACTCGCGGCGCCACTTTTCATAGCGATCTTTTTCCTCTTCCGGAACAGGCTTTTCGATCTGCGTCTTGCCCTTGTCCTTGTCATCCTTCAGTTCATAGTAGATCGCAACGCCGCGGATCAGGTCGATCACGCCCTTGAAGTCGTGGCCGAAGCCGATCGGAATCTGCACCGCGACGGCCGGCGCGCCCAGACGTTCGCGGATCGAATTGAAGCTGAAATCGAAGTCCGCGCCGAGCTTGTCCATCTTGTTGATGAAACAGACGCGCGGCACATGATACTTGGTCGCCTGACGCCAGACGGTTTCCGACTGCGCCTCCACACCTTCCTTGCCGTCAAACACCGCGACGGCCCCGTCAAGCACACGAAGCGAGCGTTCGACCTCAACGGTGAAGTCCACGTGTCCCGGAGTGTCGATCAGGTTGATCGTGTAGCGCTCGCCATTGCGATCCCAGGGGCAGGTCGTGGCGGCCGACTGAATCGTGATGCCGCGCTTCTGCTCCTCCTCGAGGAAGTCCATCGTGGCGGTGCCTTCATGCACTTCACCCATGCGGTGAATCTTGCCTGTGTAGTACAACACGCGCTCGGAGACGGTGGTTTTGCCCGCGTCAATGTGGGCGACGATGCCGATGTTGCGAATTTTGGTGAGGTCCCGAGCCATAAAAAGTCCTTTTCAATTCACTTCCACGCAATCAAAACACCGGCAGCGCGAAAAAATCCGCGACAACCCATCCCGAGCCGGATACGGTCCGGCAATCTGCAAATGGACGGGAACCGGTGTTGACTGAAACAAGCAGCGTCGACCGCTGCCGCGCATCCACTTGCCGCACTCGCGGCACGGTTCATCATCCCATGCGCAAAGCGGCTGCGAAGGGGAGGTAATTTACGCGGAATTGAGCAAAAGTCAAAAGACGATTCACCGACCACCGGTCACGCGAACACCTCAGGCCGCTGGTCGCCTTATCCACGCTGCAAAGACCATTTTTAGATCGATATACGCTATGAGCATTATTTGCCTGTTTTGGGCATAAAAATCACGTCGTCAAGCGAAGGCATTTTTTTGCTACGTCCGGCAAAGCCAAAGGTTCGTGAATATTTACACAAGCGCTTTAACAATAGCAACTTAGGCAATTTGACTCCGCCCCAAATTGGCCTAATCATTTATCGGATGAAGGCCGATATCTATAGAGGAACTTGAATACGATGAATCGACTCGCGTACGCAATTATTCTCCTCCTGCTGATCGGCGCTGGTATTTACTCGCTGGTCGGCAATGGGAACTCCGGCAACACGCCGGTGCTTGCGGCGATCAACGTATCGGAGACCCTGGCGCACGCGGATGACAATGGCGTGGCCGGCGCTACGCCCGACGCGAAGGCCACCACCCGGCCAACCACTCAGCCAGTCGAAAAGTTCACCTCCATCCACGGCACGAGCGGCTTCTGGCAGATCGTGCGAACCGCCGATGGGGTCTGGTGGTATCGCAGCCCTGAGGGAAAGCTGGAGTTCATGAACACGGTCACGACCGTCCAGCCCTACCAGGTGGCGCGGGATCGGTCCGGACCCAACTTCGTTTCACGCGACTGGAACGGCGGGATCACGAGCAAGGGGGATTTCGACCACTGGGCCAAGGCGACGTGGGCGCGGGTTCATGCGGTGGGGTTCAAGGGGCTTGGCGCCTGGTGCAATCCGGCATTTCATCAAATCGACGTCCCCATCAGCCGGGACCTGAACATCTGGACGTGGATGGCGCCGGATGCCAGGCGGTTTTACAGTCCACAATGGGCGGTGACGGCCGAGCACGCGGTGAAGGTGCAGGTCGAGCCGCTCAAGGATAATCACAACGTAATCGGCTATTTCACGGACAACGAGCTGGACTGGGGCGACAGCGGCGCCGGGCCAGCAGGCAGCGGGCGCAGCGCCGGCACCACGAT
>CAYTAP010000068.1:21384-22092 GCA_964435775.1 uncultured Tepidisphaeraceae bacterium | reverse complement strand
GAGTTCTTCGAGCCTCTGGAGCAATTCGGCGGCTTCCTCTTCTCGCTCGCCGACCGAGCTGCTCCAGAGGAGGGTTTCATTTTTTTCCACAGCCCGTTCGATCCGTCGGCAGGCGCTGATAACGGTGCTGTGGTTCCGCTTACCCATCCGGGCGCCGATTTCCGGGAAACTGAGCTTGGCGGACTTGCGGATGAGATACATCGCGACGCTGCGCGCCAGACTGATTGTACGCTGACGTCGGCCGCTCATGAGGTCTTTGCTCTCGATGCCGAAATAGGTGCAGACGGATTGAAGGACGTTTTCAGGTCGAACCGGAGCAACGAGTTGGCGGTCGAGGTCTCCCAAGGCTTCCAGCGCCATGGCGGCGTCGGCGGGTCGGCCGGTGAGCTTCGTGTGGGCGGCGATCCGAGTCATGGCGCCTTCAAGCTCGCGGACGTTTTGGGTGACGCGCCTGGCGACCCATTCGATGACGTCCTCCTTGAGGCACAATCCGTCGCGGGCCGAAAGCGCGCGAAGAATCTCGCAGCGCATGGCGAAGTTGGGCGGATCGATCCGCACGACCATGCCGCTGACGAAGCGGTTGATGAGGGATTCGCCGAACTCCTCGATCATTTTGGGGTGGTTGTCGCTGGCGAGGACGACCTGACGGCCCATCGCTTCGATGGCGTTGAACGTATGGAGGAACTCTTCCTGTGGGGCGCGCTTGCC
>CAYTAP010000068.1:0-21341 GCA_964435775.1 uncultured Tepidisphaeraceae bacterium | reverse complement strand
TCCGGGGTCCGGCCGAGACTTTCGAGGAAGACGATGGTGGCGCGCTTGCCGGCGAGGAAGTGGACGTCGTCGATGACCAGGAGGTCGAGGTCGCGCATCTTTCGGCGGAAGGTGTCGAGCTTGTTGCCTCGCATCGCCGAGAGAAACTCGTTGGTGAACTCTTCACCGGTGAGGTACATCCAGCGCTTGGTGGGGTGGTGCTCGATGAACTTCTTGCACACGCCCTGAAGGAGGTGGGTCTTGCCCAGGCCGCAGTTGCCGTGGATGAACAGCGGGTTGTATTGGACGCCGGGATATTCGGCGACGTAGGTCGCGGTGTTGTATGCGAGCTGATTGCCGGCGCCGACGACGTAGTTGCTCAGATCATGCCGCAGCCGCGGACGCATGGCGAAGATGGAGGAGGACAACTCGGCGCGTCCCGCGCCGTCGCGGCGGGCGGGGGGCGTGTTGAGGATGGGGACGGCGGCGGTCATCATCGTCGCGTCGTCCTTGGCGCGCGCCTGTCCCTTGCCCGAGGGGGCGGGGATGGGGCGCGCGGCGGGCATGGGGGATGCGTCAGGGGCGGCGGTCGCCACTTCGAACAACTGGGGGACGACGCTGAAGCGGACGGGCAGGGGGCAGCCGAGCACCTCGTGGGCCGCCTCCTGGATGGGACGGGTGAAATGAAGTCCGATCCATTCACTGATGAAGTCATTGGGGACGGCGATCTCCAAACCGTCCTGCTTTAAATCCAATCGTGTTGAATTGTTGAACCAGACATGAAACCGTTGTTGTCCCACTCGTTCGGCGATTGCGTCGGCCAGTCGAACAAGCTGGGGGTCGTGTGCGCTGATGCAACTCACGCGGATCTCCTTGGTGAAGCCTTAAGCCATCCCTGCCGAGGCTTTGCCGCGTCAAGCCTTCGTTGGTTGAAAGCCCACACGCAAACAACGCCCGGCGACCACCCATGAAGTGCGGCTCTTCTCCGAGAGAGTCCACTTCAGTGGGACCGGCTCCGCCGTCGTCCGGTTGTGCCTTGGGTTGTCGGATCAAACCCGTCAACCGGCGCAACACGAGCAACTGCATTTCCTGGCGGAGGAAGGCATCATGCCTGCGAGCATCATCCGTGAATCGCATCCGTGCGATGTGAAAATCGAGTTCGAGTCGGACGATCGACGCTTGCCATGTGAGTGCGTCGTTCCCATTTCCTTCCCGCGTCGCCAAGCCCATGACGCCGCGGAATCGACCAACCGAACACCACCAAAGTAATCACGTTGGTCTGTACTGACAAGCCCGACTTTATCGGATTTTCCGTCCACAACGACTTAACCATCGGCCCCACCGGCGCTCAACGATGAGAAAAAATCTTTATCTACATCCAATCCACATGATTATGGGACTGTGGATGAGTTGTGGAGGAAAATGAGTTTGAAGCGATAAGCCGGCAGTGGGCAGTGGGCAGTCGGCAGTGGGCAGTGAAGAATGAGGAATGAGAAGCAAGCCGCTGGCCGCGACTCTTCTCTTCAGTACCCACTGCCCACTGCTGACTGCCCACTAACGTCCTATTTCCCGCATGAGCGCGAGCTTGCTGTAGAACTTTTGCAGGCCGTGGCGGTAATAGAGCTTCAGCGCCGGCGGATTGGCGGCATCGACGGCGAGGCTGAGCAGCGAATGGCCGCGCTGTGATACTTCGTGGAGCGCGCGCTTCATCAGGAGGTCGCCGAGTCCGTGTCCGCGCGCGTGTGGCGCGATGCCGAGATAGACCAACTCGATGGCGTCGGAGCGCGGCGTGGTATTGAGGAGCAGGACGCCGAGCGATTGGTCGGCGGATGGACGCGTGGTATCGCGGAGGAGGAACCAGAGATGCGGATCGAATTGGCCCGTCGCCTGGTGGCCGGCGATGATGTCGTTGATGTCCCGCAGGCCGTTGAGCGCGGGGCAGTCCAGGCTCCCCTCGTAGCTGGCGAGGATCGCGGCGGCGAATTGTTCGTGCGTTTGCGGCGCGTAGGTTTCCCAGATCATGCCGGGGCGGAGGTCGGGTGGCGGGGATTGATTGGCGCGGACCAGGACATTGAGGTAATCCAGTTGTGCGATGGGACGGAAGCCGTGCGACTCCAGGAACGAGCGAGCAGCGGAGTCGGAGGGGTCGAGCAGAGCCTGGGCCAACCGCACCCCGCGCGACGCGAAATGGGAACAGACGGCATCAAGAAGCAGCTTCCCGGCCAACGCCTGTACTTTGCCTCGCGGAGCAGCGGAGGTGAACAGGAGCATCGTCTGCCCGGGGCTTGTCACCGGCAGGATGGCCCAGAGCAGGGCGCCGTCGGCTTGGGCGACCCAGATCGCATCAAGATCTATGCGTCGCTCCTGCGCGAAGAGCAGGAATTGGGAGACGTGGGCGGCGTCGGCGGTGCCGAGGATGAGGCGCAGCGCCGCGATGGTTTCGCCGGCGACGGCCGGACGGCAGCGGATGCGGGCTTGCTCCGATGCGTCGTCACGATGGAGTAAACTTGACAGTGACCTCACAGGCTCGACAGAATACCAACCGGCGCGCGTTCCGGCGAATGGGTTTTTCGCATGATGCGACGCCGACTTTGACGGACCTTTGTTTTCACCCAAGCCATTGGAGATCGCACCATGATGAAACCGACACTTCTCTGCACCATGCTGCTTGGGGCGGGCGTCTGTGGGCTGGGCGTGATGAACGCGCCGGTCCAGGGGGCATCGTATCCGGTTCCGTCGGTGTATCCGGTGTCGTGGCAGTTCAAGTTCAGCCACGCCACGCCCAAGCGGATCGTCGTGGACATCCCGGGGCAGGGCCCGGAGGCGTATTACTACCTGACCTATACCGTGACCAACGATTCCGGCCAGGAGCGGACTTTTTTCCCCGTTTTTGATCTTGTGACGAAGACCGGACACATGATCCGCAACGACGACAAGGTGCCGGCGGTGGTGTTTGCGGCCGTGAAGAAGCGGGAGGGGAATAAGTTCCTTGAATCCGCCAACGAGATCGCCGGCGAGCTGCGGTTGGGCAAGGACCAGGCGCGTGACGGTGTGGCGATCTGGCATGAGCCGGATGCGGAGATGGGAGAGTTTTCGATCTACGTCGGGGGCCTGAGCGGGGAGTATGTGATCCTGAAGGATGACAAAGGCAATGAGGTCAAGGATGCCAAGGGAAATCCGATCATCCTTCGCAAGACGCTGCAACTGAACTACATCATTCGCGGGGATGATGTGTATCCCGGCGAGGATGTGGTCAACGAGAACCCTGAGAAGTGGGTGATGCGGTAAGGGTTTGTGAGGGTCTGTCCGTTGTCCGTTGTCCGTTGTCCGTTGTCAGTTGCGAAGGGGGATGGCATTCGGACTGTGGGCGCGGCTTTCGTCCCCGCAGCTTTGACCATCAAG
Organism: uncultured Tepidisphaeraceae bacterium; assembly: GCA_964435775.1. Taxonomy (GTDB): domain Bacteria; phylum Planctomycetota; class Phycisphaerae; order Tepidisphaerales; family Tepidisphaeraceae; genus CAYTAP01. The sequence goes on along the minus strand of CAYTAP010000068.1, from coordinate 17,960 downwards.
GCACCGATGCCCTTATTTCATTGCGGGCGCGGTTGGCGCGCGTGCGAATATCACATCCAAGCAGGTGGTCGTTCACCAGCCCAACCGATTGCATGAAGGCGTAGGCGGTCGTGGGGCCGAAGAAGGTCCAGCCGCGCTTTTTGAGGTCCTTGCTCAGCGCGATGGACTGGGGCGAGGTGGTCATTGTCCGCAGGGTGGGGAGGTCGAGGCGGGTCGGGCGCTCGGCCGCGGGGGGCTGAAATTGTCTGAAGTAATCAACAAGGGCGGGGAACTCTTTTCTCAATTCGCGCGCCCGCCTGGCATTGTTGATGACGCTTTCGATCTTGCCCCGGTGGCGGATGATGCCCGCATCGGCCAGCAGGCGGTTGACCTTCCGCGAGTCGAAGCGAGCGACGCGATCAAAATCAAAATCAGCGAAGGCTTTGCGGAAGTTCTCGCGCTTGCGGAGGATCGTCAGCCAACTCAAACCCGCTTGAAACCCTTCGAGGCATATTTTTTCAAACAGACGATGGTCGTTGGTCTGGGGGAAGCCCCATTCAGTGTCGTGGTAATGCTGATAAAGCGGATCGCCGCAACACCAGAAGCAGCGGGTGATGTTGTCCGATGAACGGATCAGGCCGGTGGACGGCGCGCTTGGCATGGAGGGGATTATAGCGCGGTGGCGCTCGCGGGTGTACGGGTGCTGGCCGAAAAATAAAAATGCGGGCGGTGTGGGGTTGTTCGTTGAAATTGGATGCGGTTTTCACCAAACCTTTGCCGCGTTTGGACGTCCTATGATGTGGAGAGGAGGAAAGGATGCAGGTGAGGCGTCGGACGGGTTGAAGGAACGCGTGAATGACTGGCCGAAAAGGAGAACACCCATGATCAAAGTCAAACACCTGATGGACAACATTGAAGAAGATGACGGGCAGCGCATCTCCATCGAGCCGTTCAATGTGACGCTGGATTTGCGGGAGTGGTGCCGGGTGGATCATGTACTGCCGCACCTGGGACCATCACCGGAAATGTACGAGTGGCTGATGGAGCATCCGGATGGGTACGAACACTTTCGAGCCGAGTATCATGAGCAATTGACGCACAGCCCGTATCTGCCTGCGCTGCGGCACCTGGCGTCAACGGGACAGCACGAGAACTTCACGCTGCTGCACCAGGGGGATGATCCGGGTGAGAACTCGGCGACGGCGCTGTACGAGTTTTTGACTGAACTGGCGGCGTGGTCTTCGGCGGATGAGCCATGATTCAGTTATAGCCAACGTTTGTGCTCTCGCACGCGCCGCCGGCGGGAAATTGGAGGGCGTTGCTCTCGAAACGCCGTGGCGTCGCGGGAGCGACGCCCTCCATCGACAATGTAGGATCAGCCACAAGAATTGGCTGCTCGCGCGCGCTGGCGTGCGTGGTTTTGCTGGTGGGGGGCGCGTTGATATAGTGCGGGGTTGAACGAGGGGGTGGCCGCTTGATGCGCGGCGGGACGATGGGGAGTGACCACCGCCCCGGCGAGCTCGACCTGGAAGGAAAGCCCGCCGGTGCTGTCAACTGACGAATTATTGCAGGATCTCACAACGCCGCAGCGCGAGGCGGCGACGCATGTTGATGGACCGATGCTGATCATCGCCGGCGCCGGCAGCGGCAAGACGCGGGTCATCACGCGGCGGGTTGCGTATCTGGTTTCGCAGGGGATTCCCGCCAGCAGCATTCTGGCGATTACGTTCACAAACAAGGCGGCGGGGGAAATGAAGTCGCGGATCAGCGCGGCGCTGGATCGGCCCATTCATGACTTTGGGAAGCTCGATCAGCGCTGGCCGACCATCTGCACATTTCACTCGCTGTGCCTGCGCATCCTTCGGCATTATGCGGCCAAGGTGGGATTGCCCGAGAACTTTTCGATTTTTGATTCCGGGGACCAGAACAAGCTGATCAAGGATGCCGTCAAGGCGCTGGATATTTCCAGCACGAACTTTTCACCGGCCACAGTTCATTCGACGATCAGCAACGCCAAGAACCAGCTCATCGGCGCCGAGGCTTTCGCGCAAAGTGCAACGGATTTTTATCAGAAGACGGTGGCGCGTGTTTATTTGAAGTATCAGAAGGCGCTCAAGGCGAACAACGCGCTGGATTTCGATGATTTGCTGTTGCTGACGGCCGAGGCGTTTCGGGCGCATCCGGACCTGCTGGCGGAATTGCAGGATCGGTTTCAGTACATCCTGATTGACGAGTATCAGGATACGAACCATGCGCAGTATGTCATCGCGCACGCGCTGGCGATGCGGCATCGAAACATGTGCGTGGTGGGGGATCCGGATCAATCCATTTATGCCTGGCGCGGGGCCGACCTGCGGAACATCCTTGATTTCGAGAAGGATTACACCGATGCGAAAGTGGTTCGGCTGGAGCAGAACTATCGTTCCACGCAGCGCATCCTGGAGATTGCATCGGCGCTGATCTCGCACAATACGGAGCGACGGGAAAAGTCGCTCTGGACGGAAAATGCGCAGGGGGAGAAAGCGACGCTGCTTTTATGCCAGGATGAGCATGATGAGGCGTCGCAGGTGGCGCGCCAACTGGCCGAGCTGCATGAGAAGCACAAACAGCCCTGGAGCGGGATGGCGGTGTTTTACCGGATCAACGCGCTGTCGCGCGTCATGGAGGATGCGCTGCGCCGGGCGAACATTCCCTACCAGATCGCGCGGGGCGTCGCGTTTTATAATCGCAAGGAAATCAAGGATGTGCTGGCGTATCTGCGCGTCATCGCCAACCCGCTCGATGAAGTGAGCTTGACGCGGATCGTCAACGTGCCGACGCGCGGGCTGGGGGATGCGGGGATCAAGCGGATGCAGGCGCACGCGATCGCCAGCGGAACGAGCTTGTGGGATGTATTGCAACACGCCGCGGAAACGCCCGGCACATCGGCTCGCGCCATCGCGGGCGCGACGCAGTTTGTGGCGCTGGTGAAATCATGGCGACGGATGGCGGGCGCGGCGGCGGGGGACGGCGCGGACGCCGGCGAGTCATGCACGATTCAGGAGCTGATGGAGGATGTGGTCAAACGCAGCGGCATGGAGGCGATGTTGCGGAAGGTCGGGGAGAAAGAGCTTGAGGAACTGTCGAACGTGGAGGAACTGGTCAGTTCGGCGGCGGAGTATGACCGGGAAAGCCCGGAGGCATCACTTGTCGATTATCTTGCGCAGGTGAGTTTGGTCAGCGACGCCGATCATATGCAAGGTGGCGACGGCGCGGTGACCATGATGACGCTGCACGCGGCCAAGGGGCTGGAATTTCCGGTGGTGGCGATGATCGGACTGGAGGAGGGGGTGTTGCCGCATAGCCGGGCGCAGGGCAACTTGCGCGAGATGGAGGAGGAGCGACGGCTCTGTTTTGTGGGGATCACGCGGGCGCGGGAGCAATTGCTCTTGAGCAAGGCGGCGTATCGCACGATCCGCGGTCTGCGCGAGCGAACGGTGGCGTCGCCCTTCCTGGGTGAGATGCCGGAGGTGGCGATCGTTGTGGAGGACCGCACGGGTGTGGGGGGATACGTCGTGTCAAAAACGCCAGGCAAAGGAAGCGCGCAATTTCATGGCGGGCAGGTCGTGCGGCATCCAAGCTTTGGCACCGGACGAATCGTGGAATTGTCACACATGGGGGCGCAAACGCGAGCGATCGTTCAGTTCAACACCGCGGGGCGCAAGACGCTGATCCTGGAGTATGCGCGCCTGGAGGCGGTGAAGGAGTGAAGGCTTCAAGGCATGAAGCCCCTGTCCTCACGAGGCATGGGGCAGAGCGCCGCAGAGCATGACCAGCAGCGTCGCGAGGACGATCATCAATGACAGTGTGGTGGCCAGGAGCAGACGGCTGCGTGAAGCGGTGTCTGAGGGTGTCGCGTGACGCGGGGACGCGACGGATGAATTGGAGTCGGGTGTGACCTGGAGCGACAGATCGGGGGTGCGGCGATTGACCGTGGCGAGCGTGAGGTTGCGCCCGGGGAGGACGATGTAGAGCGGGCGGCGGGGGAGCAGGTCCGCGGAACGCGCGGCTCCACGGGCAAGGACGGCGGTGTGGACGGATTTGCGCCGCCATGCGGCAACGTCGGCGGCAAGTTGAATGAGCATCGCCTGCTGGGCGCCGTAGCGACCGGGCGCATCATCGGTCGGGCGGGCGGCGGGTGTGTTGTCCAGGGCGGGGATTTCAATGTCTTCATCGCCGCACCCATCGACCGGCGTCTCGCCCGACGCCTCTTGTTCATCGGGATCCACATACAACAATCCGGCAACCGTTCCCTCGAGCGCTTCGAAGGGGTCGGCGGGGCGGATCAGTCTTGTTTCCCGCGGGGTGTCGGCGGCGCAAGCGCCTTCATGGAAGAACAGCTCGGTCCGTCCGAGGCGGATCGATTCCCCTTCGCGCAGCAGGTGGCGTTTGACTCGCCGTTGGCCGAGGCGGGTGCCGTTGCGGCTGTCGAGGTCGATGATGCGCCATCCGTCGCGGATCGATTCGATGCGGCAGTGTCGGCGCGATAGGAGGATGTCGCGGACCATCACATCGCATTCGGGCGCCCGGCCGATGATGATGCTGTCGCCGAGGTTGTGACGAACAACCTCCCGTCCGTTGGCATGAAGCGTGATGTAGGGCATGGCAATCGATTGGCGAGCGCCCCGCGACTTGCGGGACACGACCAAGGTCATCATCGATCCACGGGCGGTGATTCCAATAATTTTTATGGCGGCTGGGCTGGTGCTGGAATCAAAAAAAAGAAGCCGGCGCGGGGCCGGCTTCAGGTGAAACGGTTATGCCATCGCCCTATTTGTTGGCTCCGGCGGCCGGTTGAGTGGCGGGGGGAGTTGCTTGGGGTCGGAGCCTGGCATTTTCGGCCTTGAGGGACGCATTCTCCTTCTCAAGCGCTTCCTGTTTTTGCGTCAATGCTTTCAATTGCTTGTCCAGTGCCTGAAGTTGTCGTTCCTGCTCGGCGACCTTCGCATTGGCGGCGCTGAATTGGGTATTGGCCTGCTTCAATTTCTCGGCCGACTCCTTGGCGGCATTCTGCGACTGGCTTTGCAGCTTGGCGATCTCCGTTTGCGTCTTCTTGCTCGTCTCCTGCGAGGCGGCCAACTTCGCGCTTGCCTCGTCGCGGGCCTTTTGCGCCTGTTTGAGGTCTTCCTGCGTCTTGGCGAGGTTGTTTTTCAACGTCGCTTCATTGGCCTGCGCCGAATCTCGTTCCTCGGTGGCCTGGCGAAGCTGTTGGGTCAAGATGGCTTGCTGGCCCTGGGCCTTCTGGGCGCGTTGGGAGGCGCAACCCGACAGGAGACCGAGTGTGGTGACACAGGTTAAAACAGTGAAAGTACAAGCAACGCGGTTGGACAATCCCATCATCAGCTCCTCATATAAATAGTGCCATCGGCGGCCACACGATATGGCATGCCATCATACGCTACACAGATTATTCGGAGATGTTGCGGAGAGAAAGTGATAAAATGCTTTCGTGCCGCTGGCGCGACTGCTCCAATCGCTGGTTCGGCCGTTCATGGCGTTCTGCTATCCGGGGCAGTGCGCGTGTTGCCGTGCGTTATGGGATGGCGACGGGCCGTGGTGCGATGGGTGTGAGGGGAAGTTGGATGCATTGCGCGGGGCCGGCGCTTGCGCGGCGTGTGGGATGCCGTTGCCCGTTGCCGGGGCACCCTGTCCATATTGCAAGGGGCGAGGGCTTTATCCTTATCGTGATGTGGCGCGGCTTGGGGTTTTTCAGGAACCGTTGCGCGGGCTGATTCATTCGCTCAAGTATCAGCGGCAGTGGCAGTTGGGGGAGCTGCTGGCCGAGCGGTTGCATGAGGATCCACAGGTGCGCGAGTTGCTGCAACGAGCGGATTGTCTCGTGCCGGTGCCACTGCATTGGCGTCGGCAACTGGCGAGGGGATACAACCAGTCCGCGGTGCTTGCGGCGCGATTGGGGAAGTTGGCGCATCGGGACGTGGTGCGGTCGGCGGTGCGGGTGAGGCACACACAGACGCAAACGCATCTTCGTTCGCGGGCAAAGCGCGCTGACAACCTGCGGGGCGCCTTCGCCCTGCGGTCCCCGGAGTCGCTGGAGGGCAAGCATGTCGTCGTGGTGGATGATGTGATGACGACGGGCGCGACGCTGCAATCGCTGGGGCGCGTGCTGAAGGATGCCGGGCCGCGTCGCTTATCGGCGATTGTGCTGGCAATCGCCGATCCGCGACACCACGGATTTGAGGGAATTTAGCAACGCGCGGTTGAATGGCTCGTCAGCAATACCCGGCGTTCGTCGCCGGCCCGCCATCCGGCCCGTATCCCAGCTCCGCGCGACGCCTTCGAAATTGTTCAACATCACTGGCATATCGCTGGTCCGTGATGAAGTTGATCGTTTCCTCCGGGTTGGTGCGTAAATCAAAAAGCACCTCGGGCATTTGCTCGCCGTAATACTGGTACTTCAGATCGTTCAGCTTGATCATCAAGTTGTTTTCGCCGAACTGGCTGATGCTTTCATTGAAGTGGGTCCACGGCGTTCCTTCGAGAAGCGGCACAAGGCTGCGGCTGTCCAGGCCGCGCGGCGCTTCCAGATTCGCCAGTTCGCAAAGGGTCGCATACAGGTCGCACAGGTTGACGTTTTCATGCACGACGCCGGGTTGCAATCGTCTTGGCCAGCGGATGATCAGCGGTACCCGCACAGAAGCCTCAAAAAACTTCTGCTTCTCCCATATCCAATGTTGCCCGAGCATTTCGCCGTGATCGCTTGTGTAAATGATGATCCAGTCGTCAAGGTCCTGTCCGACGTGGCGAAGCGCCTCCAGCACCGAGCCAAAGCGGGCGTCGACCGTTTCAATCATGCCGTAATACGCCGCCGTTGCCCGGCGGATGTCGCGGTCGCGGACGTCGACGTCGGGGCGCACCTGCTTCTGGTTGAGAAAAGGGTGATCGAACGCGGGTTCATTGAGATGCGGATGCACGCGGTTGAGATACCAGGTGAACTTCTCCTCGTCGCACAGGTATGGGTAGTGCGGCTGGAGGAGGCTGACCTTGAGCAGCAAGGACTGATGAACGTGTTCGCGGTCGTAAAACGGATCGAGGAAATGGCGGTTGATATACTCCCTGGCGCCACGGGCCGCGAAATCATCGGCGATCGCATGCGGGCTTTGTCCGATGCCCGCGCGGAGCACTTCCTTGGCATCCGACCACTTTTGGTTCGATACGCCCAGGCCATCGGACCATTCGGAGCGGTATCCTTCGATGAAATGCTTCTCAACGTGGATGTCATCCAGGGAAATCCGCCGCCGCCATCCCTGCATCTGGTCACAACCCAGGTGATGGAGCTTTCCGCAGCAGACGGTGTCATACGCCGCCTCGCTGAAGATGCGCGCCCAGGTGCGGGAGTTGGGCGGAAGGTCCTGTCCGAAGGATCGCACCCCACAAGTGCGCGGAAGCTGCCCGGCCATCATCGCCTGCCGGCTGGGGATGCAGATGGGACTGGGGGTGTAGCAGTTGCGGAACACCACGCCCGTCCGCGCCAGGTCGTCGAGCACCGGCGTACGAATGACGCCATTGCCCTCAAAACCGCTGACATCCGCGCGATGTTCGTCGGACATCAGGAACAGGATGTTGGGACGGGTGGGCATGGGGCATCATTTCGTTGCGTTCATCAACGGGCCGGCTGCGCCTCATTCAACCGGCGTCACCTTGATCGTGTATTTGACGGGTGTCACGGCGGCCGCCGATTCCTGACGCAGGGCGGCGATGCGAGCGACGATTTTCGGCTGAAGGCCTTCAAACGTTGCGGCGTCATCGGGAAGCAGCTTCGCATAGCGGGGCAGGTTGTGAAGCAGGCCCTTGATCAGTTGGGTTTCCATGGACTGCTGGGCCTCGATTTTATCCTGAACGGCTTTGAAGGGTTTGCTGAAGGGGTTCTCCATGAATTCCGCGGCGAGGTTGATTCCTTTGGAGAGGTCTTCGGAGGAGAACTCCTTGGACTTGTCACCCCAGGTGACGCTGGCTTTGGCTGACTTCAGCCCTTTGACGACAAGGGTGAAGCGGTTGAGGTCCTGGTTGAAGGGGAGGAACTCGATCACGCCGCTGGTGGAACCTGAGCTGGATGGATCGCCGTAGAAGCAGAAGGGGTATCGCGTGCTTTCGATCTCCGCGGTGTTGTTGGCGAAGCCGAGCACCTTGTGCCCGTTGGTGGCGTCGGCATGCCCGGACGAGAGGTCGATCGTGATCGTTCCGATGTTGCCGTCACATCCAAGCGCCTTGAGGAAGGCGTAGGCCATGACGAGGTGTCCGTTCCAGCCCGGGTGAACGCCATCGCCGCCGGCCAGGTCATAGCTCTGTCCATACTTCGCCTTGGCTTTGGCCATGACGTCAATCATTGGCGAATGGACATCGGCGAAGACGACGCCCTCCTTGGCGGCGATTTCCTTATCGATCTCGCCAAGACCGGCGAGTGTTTTGTTGTACATGTCCGCCTGCTTGGGACTCCGCCGAAAGGTGTCGGAATCAACGGCGCCCGGGCTCCCGAGGACAATCAGATGCGCCCCGGCCTTCTTGAACTCCTGGATGATCCCGGTCTGGGCTTTTCGGTATGCGTCGGCGACTTCCTGGGTCAGCGGCGCATAGCGTCCGTCATTCATGCCATAGCAGGTCGTGACGACGGTGGGCTTGAAGGGGAGCACATCATTGGCCAGGCGCGAAAGGAAGCCCCACGACGTCTCACCGCCCCACCCGAACTGGGTCGCTTGAAGATTCCCGGCCGGCTGGCACATGAGCAGGTAATCCTCCATGAGTACGGAGTACCGCCGCTGCTCGGTGATGGAGTCGCCGATGATGGCCACGACATCACCACTGCGCAAGCCGTTGCCTTCGGCGGGAGCGAGCGCTGGTTTTGCGGCGTCTTGGGCCCACGACAGTGCGGGCAAGAGTGCTACGATCAGAAGAACGGCGGCGCGACGCAAGAGTGAACTGCGAAACTTCATTGCAACTCCTTGGAATCAGGGCCAGGGTTCATGAAACGAATCGACATGTACATCAAATACAGCGGCGGTGCAATGTTGTTGAGAATGGATTCGGCCAGCATATCAAAACGACGTGTTTTGGTCGGCGGGTTGATTCGACGTGGGGGAATGGTTCAGGTGATGGGTGTTTTCGCATATTGTACCCGGCATGGTGCGCTCGATTGCTCTGGAAACGTCCGGCCGAACCGGCAGCGTTGCGCTGTTGGAGGGGGATCAACTTATAGCCGAGAATCATTTTCCGCATGGATTGAGGCACGCCGCCGAATTGATTCCGATGCTGGATGGGCTTGTGAAAGCCCGTGGGTGGTCACCCCGTGAGATCGGGCAGTTGTTCGTTTCCATCGGGCCGGGATCGTTTACGGGCTTGCGAATTGGCGTGACGCTTGCCAAGACGTTCGCTTTCGCCACGGGCGCGCGCGTGGTGGCTGTTCCGTCGTTGGACGTTCTGGTTCGCAACGTGCCGGATGAGTGGCGTCATGCGATTGTACTGCTGGATGCCAAGCGCGGGCAGATTTTCGCGGCGCGGTATGCCAACCAGGAGGGACGATTTGTGGAGGAGGAACCGGCGCATCTCGATACGCTTGAGGCGATGTTGACGCGCGCTCCCCGGCCGGTGCATCTGATCGGGGAGGGGCTGCAATTTCATCAGCCGTCGGAGTCGCCCGCTGATTCGGATGTGATCGTCACGTCATCGGAAGCCTGGCAGGCGAGGGCGTCGGTGGTCGGGCGGCTTGGGCTCGAACGCGCGGCGCGGGGGGAGTTCACCGAACCGCAACGGTTGGTTCCGCTTTATATTCGCCTGCCCGAGGCGGAGGAAAAGAGGCTGGCGGGGGAGGCGGAAGGACGTGCGCGGCAGTGACTCGTCACGCTGCCAAATGCGTCATGCGGCATCGATTGCGAAATCAACCACTTTCACTTCCGGCCCTCTCGCGTATGATGGGGCATGTCACATAGCCGCAATTTCGGCGGGTGCCGGATTGCGTGGGCAAACGATTGCAACCTTCCCCGAAATGGAGTGATGACTCATGGCCGCATATGCACTTCCCGCCGCTTCCAAGTCGCCGAAAATGAAGAAGAAGCAGGTTCAGTTGATCGCCAACGGCGACTTGCGCCTGTCGGCCAATCGCAAGTGCTGGCCGGCGCAGGCGGAGATGGAAAAGGCGCTGGGCAAGGCGCTGGCGGCCGAAGGGTATGAACTGGTTCGCATGCACCCGTATCGACAGGAAGAGGGGCATGGTTTCATCGGAAGTCAGAAGGAAGGGATGGAGGTATTCGCCCAGGTTGATCCGGAAGCGCCGCTGATCGTGGCCGAGTCGGTCTGGCAGTATTCGCATCACCTGCTGCACGGGCTCATCTCGCATCGCGGGCCGATCCTGACTGTCGCCAATTGGTCGGGGACGTGGCCAGGACTGGTGGGGATGCTGAACCTCAATGGATCGCTGACGAAGGCGGGGGTGAAATACTCGACGATCTGGAGCGAGGATTTCACGGATGATTTCTTTCTCGACTACCTGCGGCAGTGGCTGAGGACCGGACAGGCGAAGCACAAGATCAACCATGTGACCAAGTGGAAGAACGTCACCGTCGGCGGCGCGGAGAAGAAGCTGGGGAGCAAACTGGCCGAGCAATTGCTGCGCAACAAGGCGATCCTCGGCGTGTTCGATGAAGGGTGCATGGGGATGTTCAATGCGATCATCCCGGATCATCTGCTCAACCCGACGGGGGTTTACAAGGAACGGCTCAGCCAGTCGGCGCTTTATTATGAAACGACGCAGGTCTCCGACGCCGAGGCGAAGGAGGTGCGGCGATGGATGGAGCAGCGCGGGATGACCTTCAAGACGGGACCTGATGAGGAAAATGATCTGACCGATCAGCAGATTCTTCAGCAGTGCAAGATGTATATCGCGGCGGTGCGGATCGCGGATGATTTCGGATGCGATGTGATTGGCATTCAATATCAACAGGGGCTGAAGGATCTGCTTCCGGCCTCCGATCTTGTGGAGGGGACGCTGAACAACGCCGACCGCCCGCCGGTGAAAAGCCGCGATGGCAGGCGGACGATTCGCGCCGGTCAGCCGATTCCCTGTTTCAACGAGGTGGATGAATGCGCGGGGCTCGATGGGCTGCTGACGCAGCGGGTTCACCAGGCGATGAACCAGCCGGTGGAAAATACGCTGCACGACCTGCGGTGGGGTGATCCGGATCGCAGCGGCACGGTGTCGGATTATGTCTGGGTCTTCCTCATTTCCGGCGCGGTGCCGCCGGCCCATTTTGCCGGTGGATGGAAGGGCGCCAGCAGCGAGCGCCAGCCGAGCATGTACTTCCGTCTGGGCGGCGGCACGCTCAAGGGGATCAGCAAGCCCGGCGAGATCGTCTGGTCTCGAGTTTATATCGAAAATGACAAGCTGAAGATGGACCTCGGCCGGGGCGCGGCGGTGGAATTGCCGGAGGAGGAGACCAAACGCCGCTGGGATGCGACGACGCCGCAGTGGCCGATCATGCACGCCGTGACCTATGGCACATCGCGCGATCAGATGATGGCGCGGCACAAGGCGAACCACCTGCAGGTCGTCTATGCCAACAGCGCCGCCGACGCGGACAAGGCGATGCTCGCCAAGGCCGCCTTCGCCGACGCCCTGGGCATTGAGGTGGCGATTTGCGGGACGAAGAAGAATGGGAAGGGTTGGAGCTGAGTCCGGCGTGAAGTTGGCGAGGTTGTCGGCCGATCCGACGGGCTTTGGACCAGGTCCTTGTACTTTTTCAACAAAGGCGCGAGGTCGTCGCTCTTGAGGAGATGCAGTTTTTCCCGGCGGGCGATTTCGTCTTTCAAGTTCGCCTGGTTGGCTTTTGCATTCCGCTTGTCGCGCAGGGCGGATTCGTAAACGCTCGTGATGATTTCCCGTCCGACCACCGAGGCAACCAGGTTTGCGTCCCCCCGCAGGTCCTTGGGCAGGGGATGATTCGCCAGCGAAGCCCAGTCGGCGTCGCCTTGCATCGCGCGCTCGCGGGCAAGGCCGCTGTTGGGGGAGAGCATGAGCTCATCCATGCGCGCCAGGACCTCATTGGCGGCGGCGGCATCCGCGCCGTTCATGTCGGACAAGGCATACCACGCTTCGAGATTGTAAGGGTTCAAGCGGACGGCGCTTTGGAGCAGAGCGATTTTCCCTTGGCGCGAGGCTGTGGGCTTGAGGGCTAGAAAATAAGCGATGCGGCTGTTGGTGTAGCGCGTCTGGTCGAAGTTCATCGCCAGCGTGAGGGCGACATGATATTCGACGCCGACCACCGTCCCCTTTTCCCGCACGCGCATTCCATTGGGCGGCGGAAGAAACCACTGGTTGGTGGAGCGGAAGGGGGATGTGATGCCCTGTTCGAGCACGGCCTTGTAATGGCCGGTCTTGTCGTTGTGCTGGTAGACGAGCAGGGCGCGATGGCCGGGCTGATACATGCCCACCGCCGGTCTTCCCAGGGCGACTTGTGACAATTGCGATAACGTGGAGAGTCGGCCGCACACGCCGCCATCTTCGATGATGCGGGGCAGGGCGTTGGGGTTCCAAACGCTTTGTTTGTACTGGATTGACGGCTTGGTGTAGTCGAAGGTGTATTTGCCGTAGGTGGCGAGGCGGCTCGTCGCACCCGCGATTTTTCCGTTGAAGCGATTCCATATGAAGACGAGTTCGCTTTTTGGAAGCGTCTGGCGAAGAGGCGCGAGCAATGGCCAGGGCGCTTTGTCCAAAGGAAAGAGCGGCCATTGCGGCCCCTTGTCCTTGAACACCGGAAGAGGGGTTTCATGGTGTGCGATGAGGTTCTTCAGACAGTCCACGAGCGGGAGCAACGTGCGGGGCGGATAAGTGTTCGTGGCATAGGCGACCTCGTCGATGAAGGCGCTGCGGTCACGCTTGGCTGGCGCCGGGATGTGAAGATCGTTCAGAATCTTGTCCATTTGTGGGACAAAGTCGGCCAGCGACATCCTGGCTTTTTTAAGATGGTCGGCCACCATCTCGACCGCCGGGCTGGTTGAAGGGGGTGTGGAGCCGTACGCCGAGGCGATGTACGAACCATCGGCGTTGCGGGGGGTGGCCGGTTCCATTTGACGCGTGAGGGAGACGCCAAGGATCAACTGGGCATAGCGGTCGGCGTTCGCTTTTCCCAATGCGATGCGGAGGCGATCAAGGTTTTCTGCATAAACGGCCGGCACGGGAACGGCGCTGGTGAGCAGCCCGCTGCGGATTTGAGGGTGCTGGTTGAGCCAGTCCCAAAAGGTTGTTGATACTTTCGCCTCGCTCTTCAGTTGTTTTTCAGCGGCGTTCAGAAACGAATCACGAAGCGACGCAGTGAGCCCAAGGTGCTCGGCCGGGTTGTCGGCATGGGTGTCCCCTCGCGCCTGCGGGAGCGGCAGAAGAGCAATCGCCAGGCAGAGGGCCATTGGTCCGAAACGGACAAAGCGGCGTGTCATGAGAAATGTTCCAAAAGCGCGTCCAGCCATTGCGAATGGTTCTAAAATCACTTGTGGAGACCGCGGCTACTCGGGTTGCGGGCGGGGCTGGGGTTTCTTTTTCAAATGATAATGTCCGCGCTCGCAACTGATGACGAAGCGTTCCACGCAGGCTTTGAGGTCCTCCCACTTCTGACGGATGGTGTCGGCCTCGGCGGGGTCGATGTTTTGATCGTCCTCAACGCTCTCGGTGACGGCTTCGAGCAGTTCGCTGAAGTCGCGGACCATCGAGCGGGTTTCGTTGAAGATATGTTCGTCGATGCTCTTGCGGATTTCCGGCACCGGGTTGGCGACGTAGAAGCCACCGGCCTCGTTGCAGAGCCAGCGGACCAGGCGGATGTCCTTTGTGATTTCGTAGATGTCGCGGGCGCGGTCCAGCGGGTTGCGCGTGCCGGATTGATCGGGATCGGTTTCGTCGGCCGGGGCTTCGCACCATTTATAGACCAGCGCCGGCGAAACTTTCAACGCCGCGGCCACAGCCTTGACCCCTGGTTCGTCAACAGCCGCGCGAATAACCTCGTAGGATTTCATTGACGCAATTTACCCGCACAAAGGGGCGGGCGGCAATTGTTTATGCCGCGCGTCCCATCATCATCGTTGGGACCACAAGCGTCACCCCTGGTCAAGATGATCGAAGTCCGGCAAGGCGGGGAAGGCGGGGGTGGGCAGGGTTTGGTACCAGAAAGCGACGGATGCGATGTCATCCTGGAGGGGGCGGAACCGCCCGCCACTCTGCCAGCCCAGCGCCTGGATCGTCACGCGGATCTTCTTTTGGAAGCGGATCGGATCGACGATGTGCCAGCGATACATGCCGAAGCGGGTCTGCGATTGATAGACGCCATCAGGACGAAGGACCTGGTGCAAACCGGCGTAGGGGGTGGTGAACTCCTGGTACCTGCTGGCTTGTGTTTTGTCGAAGGCGCCCACGTCGAAGTTATAGCTTCCGCAGAAATAGTCTTCGGTGCCGGTGCCGCAGATGGTGGGAAACTCCTGGTCATCATCCATATAAAACTTGATTTCCCCCTCACCCCACCAGCCGCTGGAGTTGACGCCCCATGCCAGGTAGGTGCCGACGTAGTGTCCTTGGCCGGTGATGTTGTCGAGTATCGTGTAGACCTCCTTGTAGGGGACTGGGTTGACGCGTCGAAACTGGGCGTGGAAGTAGGCGCGGTCATCGGGCACCTGGGTCAGCGTGTAATTGACCTGATAAAACAGGGTCATGGGCTTGGGGGCGATATTGGTCGCGGTGATCCGGCAACTTTTCCGGAAGGGCATTTCCCAATAGCAGTTGAAAGCGCTGGCGGGATTGACGCACACGGCCAGGGAGGAGAGTTGGGCGTACTTGCTCCAACCGCTGGCGAAGAAGTCGCCGATGGGGCATTCCACGGAGGGTTGTTCCTGGCCATCCCAGTAGAACCGGAGGATGGTGTGGCGCCAGTTCCCGATGGGGGTCATCCAGATTTGTTGTATGACGCCCTGGGCTTGGATGTCGGCGATGGTATGCGTTTCGCCCGGTGCGATGACTACGCAGGGACGGACTTTCCATCCCTGGCCGAGCTCGCGGGCGTGGGAATTGGGGTCGGTGGGAATCTCCATTGCCCCTTTGCCCCGCTCACCCGTTGGATTTTCAGGGCTGATGGAGCGCGATTCCGCTTGTGAAAGTTGAGAAAGATTACCCAGGTGCAGACCAAGCCCGTTGAAGGATCCCATTCCCTTTTCTCCAAATAGTGTATAGTTGCAATTGCGGCTTAATGTTATTTACATCGTCGCCATCATTGGCGATGATGTTCGCAATCCGCCATAGGATACATACAAACGTTTGCTAGTAAAAGGAGAACATCAATGCCCAACATCACCGCAGTTCTTAATGACCATATTCGACGCCTGGCCCGCCGGGAGCTTCATGGCAACATGCAGGCCGTCAAGCGAGCAACGTCCCAATACCGACGGGACATTGCGGCGCTCAAACGGGAAGTGTCGAAGTTGTCGCGCGATTTGAATTACCTGCGCAAGCAGGAGAAGCGGCGGGTCAATGAGGCGCCGGCGGCGGATGAGGCACAGGGCAAGCGGTTTCGCGCCGATGGTGTTCGATCCCACCGTTCACGGCTCGGGCTTTCGGCGATGGATTACGGGCGACTGGTCGGGGTGTCGGGCTTGACGATCTACCACTGGGAAAGCGGCAAAGTTCGGCCGCGACAGGCACAGCTTGCGAAACTGGCGTCCATTCGCGGGCTGGGCAAGCGCGAGGCGATGAATCGGCTGGCTCTTCTGGACGGTGAAGCCGCCAGGGAATGAGTTGGATGAGTCCGCCGCAGAGCCACCTGTCGCTCAAATGCGTTCGCTGATCGGATTGGCCATCAATTCCTCAACCAGGGCGCAGGCAACATCCAGCGGGTGGTCGGCGCGGACCCTCATCGCACACTCCGCGCAAGCCCGCGCCACATCGGGGGCGGTTAGAATCTCAGTGAGCAACGGCGCGGCGCGGGCGGCGGTGTAACGGGCGGCGGGGAGATATCGTCCTGTTCCCAGCCGCACGATCCGGCTGGTGTTGTCGAACTGGTCATGGCTGAGGGGGACGCCCAGTTGAGGCGTTCCGGCCGACAGTGCCTGCGCGATCGTGCCGATGCCGCCGTGATGGACCAACGCAGCGGCATGGGGAAGCACGGCGCTGAAAGGCGCATAACCAAATCGACGCACGCCCGGCGGCAGAACGGGCGGTTCATTTTCAGGATGGTGCGTCAGCAACACACCTCGCCGCCCGAGCATTGTGCAGGCCTTCGCCGATTCGTGGCAGAACGATTTGGCGTGAACATTGGCCGACCCTGGCGTGAAGATGATCGGTGGTTCGCCCTCATTGAGAAATCGCATCAGGTCATCGTCGAGCGTGGCGGTTTCCGCTTCGTCAAAAAGAGGGAAACCCGTCAACCTCGCCTGCTTCGGCCAATCCGATTGAGGCGGGGCAAACCATTCGGGGAACAGGGCGATGATCCGCTGGGGCGAGTTCCACCACGCATTGAGGATGCCCCGCACCGGCGGCAGGCCGAGCGCGCCGCGAAATGCGTTGACCTTGGGCGCCAGCAGGCGATCGATATAGGCAAAATCCGCCAGGTGATACGCGAATCGCTTGATGGGGCGCGGCAGCCATGCGGGCATTTTGGGGACGCCGGGCAGGACGGGCGGCATCTCCGCGCTGCGGAAGACCGCAGGCGCCAGATGGACCGTCGCCAGCGCAACGCCCAGCTTTTCCTGTGCGATTCGAGCCCCAAACGCGATGCCGTGCGCCACGACCACGAGCGGCTCATTGGACTGCCTGCTCGTGTTGACGTGCCGTTCAACTGCCTGGTACACAACCGGTATGAGAGGAAGGATGCCTTCCTCAAAAATAAAGCGAAAGCCGCGCCGCTGATGCCACAACCGGGGATCGTTGATGACTTTCTCAAAATGCTCGGCCGATCCGAACGATTCAAAATCCAAACCGGCCTCGCGCGCCATCGTCTCGAAGTGAGGCGCGGTGAGCAGGGTCACCCTGTGCCCCCGCTTTCGCAGCGCCCGCCCCAGGCCGACGAAGGGATGCACATCTCCGTGGGATCCGATGGTGACGAGAAGTGCATTCATAGTGGAATGGACTAAAGGCCGCCGACTGCGCGCTATTCGATGTATTTGCACCAGGTCTTGGACGTTTCCCACACAGTCACCGAGGCGAGGCCGGCGTGTTGGCCCTCCAATGGCTCCTTAAGCATGCGGTAGATGACCTTCGCGATGTTTTCGACGCTGGGGATCAATTCCCGAAACTCAGGCGCGGCGTTGAGGTTTTGATGGTCGAAGCGATCAAGGACCGTCGTGGTCACGATGCGCTCGAATGCCGGCAGTTCCACCAATACACCGCGATGATCCGGCACGCCGCGGAGCGTCACCTGCAACTGGTAATTATGCCCGTGACCGGCGGGGTTGTTGCATTTGCCATAGGTACGACGGTTCTCCTCGTCGCTCAATTCCGGATTGTGCAACCGGTGGGAGGCGGAAAACTCAAACTTCTCGCTCAATTGGACCATGCGATGCTCCGCCTTGTCACAAGCCACCGAAAGATACGGACTCAGCGCCAACTGAATCTTCGCCAGCGCTGCGCCGCGCCACGCCGTCCGCAGGTGTTCGTACAACCGCGCGGGCAGATCAAAACCGTGGTCGCCCGCCTCATGATGCGCGGCCCATTGCTCGCGCACAAAAGTCTCAATGATTGGTATCGCTTCCCGGCGCACCACATCATCGATGTCCTTGATGTTTCGCAGATAGTGCGTGTGGGGATCCAAATCCCCCTCCAGCGTCACCGCGAGCGTCATGTATTGCCCAAGCCCCGTCAGTGATGGGAAACCGCCGTAGCTGTTGGAGGGCGCGCCGGCCAACTGCTTGTCCGGCATTGGATTGATGGCGAAGCGCACCTCGCGGGTCAAACGGAACATGCACTC
>CAYTAP010000067.1:4079-22175 GCA_964435775.1 uncultured Tepidisphaeraceae bacterium | reverse complement strand
CGCAGGGTGTTTCAATTCTCTTTGGTAGGGGCGGCTTCAGCCGCCGTCTTCCTCTCAAACGGCGGCTGAAGCCGCCCCTACGGAAGATACATTCGAGAATTGAAAGATCTTGCGATTTCATGCTCATATCCGCGAGGCGGCATGTTATAAAAACGCCAGAGGCGCGTAGGTTCCCTTGAGCGTTTCAACCGGATCGGCGTTCAGCCAGTCTTTAAGGAGCGTGGCATAGACCTGTCGGAAATCGGTTGTGAACTTCAAGTCGCAGCCGTCGAGGTCGGTGAGGGAGGGATAGGGCTGGTACAAGCCACCTTTGACCTTGCCGCCTGAGACGAACATGGGGCCCGCAGCGCCGTGGTCCGTGCCGTTGGAGCCGTTTTGATGAACGCGTCGGCCGAACTCGGAGAAGCACATGACCGACACTTTGTCATTGAGCCCCTTGGCGGTCAGGTCCTTGTGGAACGCCGCGATGGAGTCGGCGACATTCCGAAGCGAGTTTTCATGCCCGCCGACCTGGTTGGAATGGGTGTCGAACCCGCCGACCTCGCAGTAGAAGACGCGGGTGCCGAAGTTGCCGGAGATCAACTGGGCGATCAGTCGAAGCTGCTGCCCCAGCCCGCGCGGATAATCGGCATCCTGCTTGTATCCCTTGAGCTTTCGCAACTCGGCCGAGGTGAGGATGGCGTTGGTCGCCTGGCGGGATAAAAATTGCATTGCCGGCGAACCATCGCGGGCCGCATTCAATTCCGCGATCAGTTCCCGCTCGGCTTTGTCCTCCAAGCCATCGTTCGGGTCCGTTCGGACGCCGAAATCATCGAGCGATTGAATGGAGGGCACGGGCGTTCCCTGGTCAATCATCGCCAGCGGCAGTTGCGAACCGATGTTGATGCCGCGCAGGGCGCTGTCCCCCTGGATCGTTCCTTTGATCGCATGATCGAGGGCATGTCCCAGCCATCCGTACGGGCGGTATTCGTTGGGGTCGGCCGTCTGCCAGATTTCCATCGAGCGAAAGTGCGAGCGATTGGGATGCGGATAGCCGCAGCCGTTGATGACCGCCAGACGCCCTTCGTCAAACATTTCCTTGAACGCCCGCATGCCGGGGTTGAGCGCCAGATGATCATTCAACGGATGCAGGCGATCCTTGATCCCGATCCGGGGACGCGCCTTGATGTAGGCGTCGTCGGTGTGGGGGATCACGGTGTTCAATCCGTCGTTGCCGCCGGACAGTTGCACGACGACGAGGATGTTGTCGCTGGAGATCGCAGACGGGCCGGTGGTCGGTTGCGCGAACGCCATGCGCGTGACAAACGCCGGCAGCGTGCCGGCCAGCGAAATAGCGGCGGCGGAGGACATCGAAATTTTGAGAAACTCGCGGCGGGAGAATGGCGATCCGCCGCGATGGTTGCGATCGTGATTATTGCATGAACAGGACATGGCGACTCTCCGTTGATGACCAGGACCTTCACGCCAGTTGATATTCCGGCGTGCTCATGAACAGATGAAGCAGCCCCCGCACCTTGCCATTGATTGACTGTGGCGTTACCGCAAATGGCTCGGGTGGCCTGGCTTTCTTATTTTTCGCCTGTTTGGCATTGGTTGGTGCGGCGAGATAGCTTAAAAGCTTCGCATGAAGCTCCGGTGGGATTTGTCCATCAAGAAGCAACACTCCATAGGCATTGACGACATCATCCGCCGTTTGCAGATGATGCCGATCAATCCAACCGGCCAGATCGGATGGCTTGGCGAACTCGCCGCGCCGCTGGGTGGCCAGCGACAACCCAAAGTTGAAGCGTAGCAAAACCGTGTTGGCGTTGATCCACGCCTCCTCGCCGTCCCACCCTTTGACGTTCGGCGGGAACAGCAGTTCCTGCCCCATTTTCGTTGTCTGTTCGCATACCCATTCGGTGTTGATCGCCCCGCCAAGGCTGGCGACCGTGCCCACCGCAAGCTCCACCGGCGACTTGATCCGGCTGCGATAGGCGTACTCGGAAAAAAAGAGGCGGCTGGCGAGCATTTCGGTCAGCAGGGGTTTGATCTCCCAGTTCAATTCGACCAATCGCCGGCCGTAATGCTTGATGACCTCATCCGATGGATTGGGATGCACGAACTGCCGCAGGAGTTTGTGCGCCAAAAATGGACCGGCCGACGGTTGCGACAGGAGCAGGTCGATCGCGCCTTCGGCGTTGAATCGCCCCGTCTTTCCAAAAATCGTCTTCTCCCCATCATCAAAACGCTTGGGATCGAGAACGCCCTCATCGTGGCGGATGACATACCCGGTGAATGCGCGGGCGAGAGCTTTGACATCCTGCTCGGTGTAGGTGCCGATGCCGAGCGTGAACAGTTCCATCACCTCGCGCCCGTAGTTTTCGTTGGCCCGGCCTTTGTGATTGCTCGCCCCATCCAGCCAGATGAGCATGGCGGGATCCTTGGTGACCTCGCGGAGCAATTGACGGAAATTGCCCAACCCCAAGCGGCGGAAGAGGTTGATCTGATTGTTCATCCAGCGCCCGTTATTCACCTTGCCAAGCGATGTGGCGAAATGGCCATGCCAGAAGAGGGCGATTCGCTCCTGCGCCGGGCGCTGCGTATTGAGCATCCGGTAAATCCACCACTGCTCAACACTTTTGGGTTCTCTGAAATTCACGAACCCAGCCAGCCGGTCCAGCATGTCGTCGAGCGGGTCGGCCGATGGGTCGTATCCAAGCGCCAGCTCGATCGCTTGCGCGGGAGTCACCTTGGAGAAGCGTTCGATCCATTCATCGGTTGAACCGAAATGAACCCGTCGCAGCAGATGCCCGATCCAGCGCGACGACCATTCATCATTGGCGGCCGGTCGCCAAGGCTCGAAAGGATCCGAAGGAGGCGAAATTGTGGTTGCCATAGAGGGCGGCTCCTGAGAACCGGATGTGTCCCGCATCATCATACCAAACTCGCCGCATTGTGTTGAAGCGCCGGCCAGTCGAACAATTCAGTATGGTGTGATCTTCCGTAGGGTCCGTGGTACTCCGCGGACCATTGTCCCGATGGAAGCAATGGTCCGCGGAGTACCACGGACCCTACGAAACATGACATGCCCGGACGAGGAATACGATGTCAATGCGCAGCCACCGCTCCCGGTTTGGGCTTGACGCGCTTGAAGAGGAACATCAGGGGGGCGCATGCCAGGCAGAGGTATCCGAGAAGACGGAAATCGGCGACGTAGGACCAGAGGTTGGCCTGTTTGACCAGTTCCTCGTAGATCATGCCGTGTGCGGCCTGCACGGCGGCGTGGTGGCCGAGGTGGGGCGTCAGGGCGTCGACATAGGATTGTAATCTTTCGGTATAGGCCGGGTTGTAAGCGTTCATATGCGCCGCGAGGGTGGATTGGTGGCTTTGGGCGCTGCGGGCGAGCATGGTGGTGACGGCGGAGATGCCGAAGCCGCCGCCGAGGTTGCGCATGAGGTTATAGATGCCGGTTGCGTTGCCCATCTGCTCGTTGGGAAGCGTACCCATGCAGATCGTGGTGAGGGGGACGAAGATCAACCCGGTGCTCATGCCGTTGACGATGTTTGGCCAGATGACGCTCCGCATGGAGATGTTGAGGTCGAAGCCGCCGAACATGAACGCCGACCACCCCAGGAGCACAAAGCCCAGCGCCATCAGCCAGCGCGTATCGACGATGCCGATGATTCGCCCCACGAGGATCATCGCGAACATCGATCCGAAGCCGCGGGGACTGAGGGTCAGACCGGATCGATACGCCGAGTAGCCCAGCACCGTCTGGAGCAATAAAGGCAGGAGCGCAATGGTGGCGTAGAGGACGGCCCCGAGTGCGAAGATCATCAAAATGCCGAGTGTGAAATTGCGGTTGAGCAGGATGCGCAGATCGACGATCGGCTGATCGACGCGTAACTCCCAGATCACGAATGCCAGGAACGTGAGGCAGGAGATGATCGCAAGTGTGACGATGAAATTGCTGGCGAACCAGTCTTCCTGCTGGCCTTTGTCGAGAAAAATCTGGAGTGTGGCGAGCCAGACGGCCATGAAGCCAAAACCAACGTAGTCGATGCGCGTGGCGCGCTGGCTGCGGATGTAGGGGGGATCCTCGACGAAGGTCTGCGCCATGAGGACGGCGATGATTCCGATGGGGACGTTGATGTAGAAGCTCCAGCGCCAGGAGTGGGCATCGGTGATCCAGCCGCCGAGGGTGGGTCCGATGATCGGGGCGACGACCACGCCCATGCCGTACACCGCCATCGCCAGACCACGTTTGTTGTGGGGGAAGCTTTCGAGCATGACCGCCTGTGCGATCGGCTGAAGCGCGCCGCCTCCGGCGCCTTGAAGAACGCGGGCGACGATGAGCATGCCCAGGCTTGTTGCCGCCCCGCAAAAAGCGGAGGCGATGGTGAAGAGGATGATGCAACCGATCAGAAAGTTTTTGCGGCCGAAGTAACGGCTGAGCCAGCCGGTGGTGGGGAGGATGATCGCGTTGGAGATCAGGTAGCTGGTGAGGACCCACGTCGCCTCCTCGGTGGTGGCCGACATGCTGCCGGCGATGTGCGGAAGGGCAACGTTGGCGATGGAGGTGTCGAGCACCTCCATGAAGGTCGCGAGCATGACCGAGATCGAGATGATCCAGGGATTGAAGCTCGGCTTCCAGCCGAGGTCGTGCTCATGCGGGGAGACCGTCATCGATGATGCTGGGCGTGAGGCCGCATGGGCGCTGGTTGCGGCGGAGGTGGGCATGAGAGGAGCTTCGTGGCTTGGGGTTTGAGAGCGGTTGGTTCGAGGCTATCTGACTTTCACTTCCGGCGATACCGACATGCCCGGCCCGATGGGATGATTCGTGTCGGGCATGTTGTCGATGAGAATTTTCACCGGCACGCGCTGGACCACCTTCACATAGTTGCCCGTCGCATTTTCCGGTGGCATCAAACTGAACGCAGCGCCCGACCCCCGCTGGATCGAGTCCACATGCCCTTTGAGCTTCAAACCGGGGTAGGCGTCGATGTCGATGTTCACGACTTGCCCGGGGCGAATTTCATCCAGTTGTGTTTCCTTGAAATTGGCCGTCACCCACATCCGCGGCGGGACGATCGCCATGACCGCCTGCCCGAGATCCAGATGCTGTCCGACCTCCACGTTCTTGTGCGTGACGCGCCCATCGGTGGGTGCAACGATCGTGGTGTAGGAGAGCGCGAGCTTCGCCTGGTCGAGTTGCGCCTGCATCCGCGCCACCTCGGCCTGGGCGTCGGCATATTCACTTTTGCTGACGGCGATCTTCTGCCGCGAAACATCCGCGCCGGTGAATTGCGCGCGGGCTTGTTCAAGCATCGCCTCCGACGCCTTTTGTCGAGAAACGGCTTCATCCACCGCCTGCTTGGCTGTCTTCAATTCGGCCTCTCCCTGCGTGATCCGCGCCTCGGCGGCGGTGACCGCCATACCGGCGGCGATCCGCTTGGCGTCGGCCACATCCGCCGCCGCCCGCGCGTTGATGAGCTCCTGCTGCGACACGACGTTCGCCGCCAGCCCGCTCAGACGGTTGAGCTCCGTGGTTGTGCGCGTCACCTCCGCGCCGGCGGCGAGGGCGTCGGCTCGAGCTTGCGCGGCGGCGGCCTGATCGGCGGCGATGTCCGCGTTGGCGCTGGCAATCTTGCTCTTGGCGACCAGCACCGTCGCCTTGGCGGTCGCCACATCCGATTCGGCCTGCACAACCGCCGATTGCGCGCCAAGCGAGGTGGCGCTCGAGGTGACGGTCATCAATTGAACCTGAACAGCAGCCGCTTTTTCCCGCGCGATCGCCGCGTTCAGCGCGGCCGTTGCCTCATCCACCTTCGCTTGAAAATCCGTTGGATCCAGCTCCACCAGCTTGTCCCCCTTGCTGACGCGCTGGTTGTCATCGACCAGCACCCTGCTGACGCGCCCCGAGACGCGCGGG
This sequence comes from uncultured Tepidisphaeraceae bacterium, assembly GCA_964435775.1. Lineage (GTDB taxonomy): Bacteria > Planctomycetota > Phycisphaerae > Tepidisphaerales > Tepidisphaeraceae > CAYTAP01. The sequence goes on along the minus strand of CAYTAP010000067.1, from coordinate 16,261 downwards.
CTGACCTGCACAACGTTGGCGGTGATGAAGGCATCGTCGGTCGATTCGTAAGTCAAAGCATGGAGTGTGTAGAAAATGCCTGCCGTCACCGCAATGGCCAGAACAATGATGGTGACGGCCATCAGAACCGGTCGGGTGTAAAAAGGCCGCTTGGGTTGGTCATGCGGCGTCGGCGGGGCAGCGTCGGATTGATGGAGCGATCCATCGGCGTGTCCGGAGGATTGGTTGGCTTGGGCATGCTTTGGCGCAGGCTCATGCGGCTTTTTGGACGAATCACCCGCTGCCGCGCCATGCTCATCGGAATGCGCCGGATCATCGACGGATGACGTCCGGTAGGGATCATCGATCAAGGTGGCCATTGAAACATCCAACTCGGCCAGAGGCCGCATGAGGAACTTCGCGCCTGTCATACCCCCAAGGCGATGCGATGGATAATACGGTTCCTAAGCATTGCAGGTCAATACCATGAACTCAAGTCGCGGGCGCGCTGAACATAGAAAGAGCCGGCACGGATGCCGGCTCTTTTGAAACAGTCCAGCGGATTGTGGGACCGAGCGTGGAGGAGGACGCTACGTTCCGCTGACCTCGCTGGGCATCGTTCGTCGATCTTGTGGCTCCACCGGGTTCAACGGGCGGTCATGATGGCCATTGTGCGGCGTTTGTCCCGGCATGACATTGGACAGATGGCGTTTGCCCCTTGCGTATATGCCCCGGGCGCGGTTGGAGAGATCGTGCGCCTTGCCGGACAATGTGTCCGATGCCTCGTGGGCATAGTGCGTCGCTTTGTCGCGTACCAATGCCCGTCGGCGTCGCCCGGACGCCGGGTCCATGATATACATGATGCCCGCGCCAAGCGCCAGTGCGCCCATGGTTGTCATGACGACGCTCACGCCAAGCAGCGCCGGATGTCGCTCAACCGCGCTTTTCATTCCTTCGGGCAAATGACGGCGCAGACGTCGTTGCATGCGACCGCTGATCCCGTTCATCGCATGGCGGGCGGATGTGGCCGACTCGGATGCGTAGGCGCCCAAGTCTTCCATGCCGTGATGGCGAAGATGTCTTGCGCGCTCGGTGACGCCGGACCACGCCCGACCCAGCGAATCGGTTAAATGTCCGGCCGAATCTCGCACCGCCTGATGCGTGTTGGACATTGCGTGCCGAGCGCTGGATGCGGCATGTTCAGCCGAATCCGCAATGCGACTTCGCCGTCCGCGTCCGTTGGACGGATCTAGCAGATACATCAGGATGGCCCCGGCGCCCACGCCCCCGATCAGCGACGTTGTCGCTCCGATCATGTGTCGTTTTTTCATGGCAATCTCCTCGTTGAACAATTCCGCTATCGGCTTGCACGAGCCAAGGAGAAAGCTGCAAAAGGCATGCCAGGTTTAAGTAAAAAATGGATTGACGTCGCTTCATCCGTCTGTCAAGGACAGGCAGCGGCGGATGCGGGCGATGGTGGCGCGTTGCCCAAGTAGTTCAAGGCTTTCAAAGATCGGCGGACTGACAGCGATACCGCAGACCGCGACGCGTATCGGTTGCGCCACTTTGCCCAGCCCCAGTGATTTACTTTCGCAATGCGCCTTGATCGCCGCCTCGATGCCGTGCACCTCCCATGCGGGGAGATTCTGCAGAACCGGCAGCACATCGCACAGCGATTCCAGACCTTGACCGTTATTTTTCTTCAACACCTTCTCAATGGCCGAGGGGTCGTAGATGACCGCATCGTCGGGAATGAAAAAGAAGCGGCTTTTCTCCTCGACTTCGCTCAGAATGTGGAAACCGGCGCTCATCTTGAGGACGTGCCGCAGTTGCTCGTCGCTTGCGCCGTTGAGGGGGGATTCAGGGTGGATGGAGAGGAAATCGCGCATGAGGGCGATGAGCTTCTCCATCGTGGCGGCCGCGAAATAGTCGGTGCTGAAGGCGCGCAGCTTTTCCCGGTTGAACTTCGGATTTGACGGGTTCACGCGGTCCAGGGTGAATAGTGCCACCATCTCCTCCAAGCTCATCGCCTCACGGTCGCCGCCGGGTCCCCAGCCTTGCAAAGCGAGGAAGTTGAGCAGCACCTGGGGCGCGTAGCCGCTCTTGCGGAAGTCATTGATCATCACTTCCGGCAGGTCTGCTTCCTTCAGGCCCACCACGCCCATCACCTTCGGCTGCTCTGAAAGATCAAGCTGCATCGTGTCGGTCTTGAGCCATTGGTCGAGTCGGTCGCCCGGTACGCCGCTGGCGGCGGACACATCCTCGATGGTGTGTTTGGTACTGCGCATCCATTCGCTGACGCGCTGGCGGATACGCCGGTCGCGGTCGCGCTTGGAGAGCTTTTCACCCGTCTCCGGATTGAGCATCACCGAGAGATGCGCATAGGTTGGACGGCGATACCCCAGTGCCTCCTGCAGCGCGATGTGGTTGAAGGTGTTTTTGAGATGCTCCAGCCCGCGCAAAACGTGGGTGACGCCCATCTCCTGGTCATCGACGACGACGCCGAAGTGGTAGGTCGGCATGCCGTCGGTTTTGCGGATGACGAAATCCTGTGATTCGTTGGCGGGTTGAACCACTTCCTTGCCCAGTACGACATCGTGGAAGCGGTATTCCTTGACCGGCATGACAAAGCGGATGACCGGACGGCGACCCTCGGCCGCGAATGCCGCGCGTTGTTCGGGCGTGTAGCTTTGCCGGCGATACAGAAATGGCCGGCGGGCCCGCTGCGCCTGGGCGCGCATCGCGTCCAGTTCCTCCACGGTCTCCCAGGCTTCGTACGCCAGCTCCCGCTTGAGCAGATCGTCGATGATCCGGTTGTACAGGTCGAGGCGATGGGATTGGTGGACGATCGGGTCATTGTCCCATTGCAATCCGAGCCACTTGAGGTCTTCGATGAGTTGCCGGGTGGCGTCGGGTGTGCTGCGGGCGAGATCCGTGTCCTCGATTCGCAGGAGAAAACGCCCGCCGGTGTGTCGGGCGAGGAGCCAGTTGAACAGCGCGGTTCGCGCGCCGCCGACGTGGAGGTAGCCGGTGGGGGAGGGGGCGAAGCGGGTGACGATCGTGTCGGTTGACATAGGTCGGTTGATTATGGAAACGACGGCGCGGGTGGCAAGTGGACGCGCTTCAGCGCGGCGATGAGGCAGGCGGTTTGGCGGGGCGCGGGGCATCGCTCCTTTCCCTCGGCGTCGCCAAGCGTTTACAATCCCGCACATGCCCTGGATCGAATTACCCCATACGCCGGGATGCCTTGTCTGTGGTACGGCCAATGCCCGCGGCATGCATCTTTCATTGGAAGTCAACAGTGAAACCGGCGTGGTGCGCGTGGCGTTCACGCCCCGCTCGGAGCACATGGGCTTCGAGGGAATCGTGCATGGGGGCGCGCTGGCGACTGTGTTTGACGAGGCGATGGTCTGGGCGGCGACCTGGGCGAAGCGTCGGTTTTGCGTTTGCGGGGAATTGACCGTGCGTTTCCGCCAGACGGCGGAGGTGGGCGAGGCGCTTCATGTCACGGCGCATGTGACGAATCTCCGGTCGCGGTTGATCGAGACCAGCGCCGAAGTTCACAACACCGCGGGGAAGTTGCTCGCGGTCGCCAGTGGCAAGTATGTGCCGATGCAGCACCCGGAGAATCGTCGGATGGTCCAAACCCTGATTAAGGAACCGGCCACCGAACGCGCGCATGCCCATTTGACATCGCCCCATGCCCATGCATCGACCGACGTCTGAACGGCGCGCGGCAAGACACTTGAAGAAAGATCCGAACTCATGCTCGAACGAATACTGGCGGTGATTGATCAAGGCCGCGAAGCTTCACTGGAGGGATTGATTCAGTTTCTCGGCATCCCCAGTGTGAGCACCAAGCCTGAACATCGAGAGGACATGCAGCGGTGCGCCCAGTGGCTGGGTGAGCGGTTGCAAGAGTGTAATTTGAGCGTGGAGATCGCCCAGACGCCCGGCCATCCGATCGTGATCGCCAAAAATGAGCGAGAGGGGGATCGGCCGACGGTACTTGTGTATGGGCATTACGATGTGCAGCCGGTGGAACCGCTTGAGCAGTGGAAGTCGCCGCCGTTTGAGCCGCAGGTGCGCGATGGCGCGCTGTACGCGCGGGGGTCGGCCGACGACAAGGGGCAGGTGTGGGCGCATGTGCAGGCGATTGGCGCTTGGGAGCACAACGGTGGTTTGCCCGTCAACGTCATTATGCTGCTGGAAGGGGAGGAGGAGATCGGCAGCGATCACCTGGCCGCCTTCATGCGGGATCGCCGCGATGAATTGAAGGCGGACATCGCGGTGATCAGCGACACCAATCAATTCGCGCGGGGCATTCCCGCGATCACCTACGGCCTGCGCGGCTTGGTGTATATGGAAGTCATCCTCACCGGCCCGGATCATGACCTTCACAGTGGGCTGTATGGCGGGTCGGTGTTGAATCCCGCGAATGAATTGTGTCGGTTGCTCGCGTCACTGCATGATGACGACGGGCGCGTGACCATCCCGGGTTTCTATGATGATGTGGCGGCGCTGTCGGACGTTGAACGGGAGGCGTGGAGCAAGTTGCCGTTTGATGAAGCGGGGATGATGCGCGATCTCAATGTGAACGCCTTGCGCGGCGAGGCGGGATATTCCACCCTGGAGCGCCAATGGGCGCGTCCGACATTGGACATCAATGGTTTGACCAGCGGCTACCAGGGGCATGGCGCCAAGACGATCATCCCCTCCACGGCCAGCGCCAAGGTGTCGATGCGGCTTGTCGCCAATCAGGATCCGCAAAAAATTCAAGCGGCATTTGAGAGGACGCTGCGTGAGCGCTGCCCGGATGCGGTGAACATTGAGTTCAGGCAGCATGGTTTGGCGCAGGCGGTGTTGACGCCGATCGACGGGCCGGCTGTCACGCTCGCCGCCGATGCGCTGCGCATTGGTTTCCGCGCCGAGCCGGCGTTCATCCGCGGTGGGGGCAGCATCCCCGTTGTGGGGCTGATCAAATCCCTCCTCAACATCGACACCCTTCTTGTGGGCTTCGGTTTGGATGATGACCGGGTGCATTCACCGAATGAAAAGTTCGACCTCGATGCGCTGCACAACGGCACGCGCACGGCGGCGGCGCTGTATGACAAGCTTGCGAGCCTGCCGCGACGCTAATCACATCGCATGCCACGAATGCGAATCATTCGGGAGGTTCGGGGAACAGTTTAAGGGGATTGTCGCGCGTCAGTTCCCACACTTTTTCATCGCCGACAAGCTCGATCGCCCGCTTGAGCCCCGCCAATCGCACCTGCGTTGTCTCGGCACGATGCAAGTCCGAGCCAAGCATGAAATAGCGTCCTTCGGTCAGGCATCGCACGGCGGCCTGACAGCTGTGGCTGTCCGGCGGGTCCAACAGGCAATACAGGTTTCCCTGCAGGAGCAGCCCCATGTCCTGGAATTGATCGATCGCTTCCGGATGATCCCATACGAGGCGCATTCGCTCAGGATGTGCGAGGATTACCGTCAACCCCTGATCCTGAATCCATCGGATCGCGTCGGCGAAGTAGTCCGGCATTTCATCCGTCCACAGATCGAACAGCAGGTACTTACGATTCATGCCATAGGTGATCAGCGCCTGCGGATCGATCTGCGAGAAATCCTTTCGCATGCTGTTTTCGCCACCGGGGAAAAGCCGCAGGGGTATCTTCGCCTCGTCGAGCTCAATTTGGAGCCGCCTGGTCCACTCCGTGATGTTCGGAATCGTGTTCTTCGGCATGTTCGGCCAGATGTGCGGGGTGCAGAAGCTGTGGGTGTATCCCGCATCCACGAGCGCCCTGGCGCACGTCAGCGAATCGGCGATGGTGGGGCATCCATCATCGATGCCCGGCAGGAGATGGGAATGCACGTCGATGCGACCAATCATGAGTTCAAACCTTTCTTCAACATTGATAATACGTTGCCCATTCCGAAGGGTATTTTGGATGACGTCCCGTTGCCCGTCCGCCTCGCTTCAAGCACTTGTGCGATGGGCTCATCAAACTCATCGAGCCGATCCGCCGCGCGGTCCACGCGCATCGTGCAATCGCCGCTGAGGTAATCATGCAGCATCGTCGCGTCGCCTCCCAAGCCGCGGGCGAAAGTGAGCATCTCTTCGCGCCGGTGCCACGTGAGGTATTGTTCCCCGGCCAACTCCGGCGAATCGAGAAAATTGAACACGAGTGTGTGCGTTGCCGCGCGAAAGGCGTGGGCGAGCGTTCGATGACAGGTCTGCTCGTCCATTGTGTTGAGCGAACCGCTGAAGATGACGACGTCCGCTCCAACAAACAGCCGTCGGGGCTCCTTCACCACATCCGCGCGCACAATGGTGCAGTTGTTGTGATGTTTGTGCTCGGCCGCCTCCACCATCGCATCGACGGCCTCGATTCCAATGTAGTGCGCCGGACGGATGCCCCGATCGAGAAGATGGTCGAGCAAATCCGCGCGCCCGCAACCGATGTCGGCGATGATCTTCGCCTCGAAATCCACCATGCGTCTTGCGGCGTCAAAGCGCATCGCCTGCGTGCGAGGGCTGGCCCAGAGGAGCGCTGAAAATGTTCCTCCAAACCGCTCGACCGCGCGTCGATACGGGATCAGATAGGATGGATCGTTTTGCTTCATCGCTATGGGGAGTCGCCCCGGCTTGTGGTGCAAGGCCATTGTAGGCGCAGTTCATGAATTATCGCCATCAGCGCGCCACTTTCTATCCAATTTGAGCAAGCGCCAGGTTTTCAGCGAACTGCGTGAGCAATCCCCGCTTCAATGCGGCATTCTTCGGCTGCGCCAATTTCGCATCCTCGCCCAGAATCGCCACCGCATCATCCCGCGCCTGCTGCAACAATTCCATTTCGCTCGACAAGTCCGCGAGCTTGAACTCCGGCAGACCGTGCTGGCGGTCGCCGAAAAACGCGCCCGGCCCGCGAAGTTGCAGGTCCATTTCCGCAATTTCAAACCCGTTGCCCGTCCGCGTCATCGCACGCAGCCGCTTGTCCGTCGCCTCGTTGGCGGCGTCGGCGATGAGGAGGCAATGGGACACATCCTTTCCGCGCCCCACGCGCCCGCGGAGCTGGTGAAGTTGCGACAGGCCGAACCGGTCGGCGTTGTCAATCACCATCACCGTCGCGTTGGGCACGTCGATCCCCACTTCGATGACCGTCGTCGCGATGAGCACGTCGATCCGCTTGTCCCGGAAGCTCGTCATCACCTCCTGCTTTTCCGCCGTATTCATTTGCCCATGCAGCATCCCCAGCCGCAGCTCGGACAAGTCGCCCTTCGACAGCTTCTCATATTCGTTCTTGACGCTGTGCGATTCCTGCAATCCATCATCCTCGATATGCGGCACGACGATGTACGCCTGATGCCCCGCCTTCACCTGTTCGCGGATGAACGCGTGCGCCTCGGCCGCCTGTCCGTTGCGCAGCCAGCGGGTGATGATCGGCTGTCGGCCGGGCGGGAGATGATCGATCGTGCTCAAGTCGAAGTCGGCGAAATAGGACAGCGCCAGCGTTCGCGGTATGGGGGTCGCCGTCATCACCAGGTAATGCGGACTGGCCGCCTTCGATTTGAGAATGGCGCGCTGGCGGACACCGAGTTTGTGCTGTTCATCGACAACGACCAGTCCGAGATTGGCGAACTCGATATCCGGCTGAATCAGCGCCTGCGTCCCCACGGCCAGGTGGGTCTGGCCGCTGGCGAGATGCTTGAGGATCGCGCCGCGGGACTGCCGGCGCGTCCGCTGGGTGAACAATTCAATTTTCACGGCCGAATCACCCAGGAGTGTTTGCAGCGTCAGGTAATGCTGCTCAGCCAACACCTCGGTCGGCGCCAGCAGCACCGCCTGCATCCGGTTGGCGACCGCCACGAGCATCGCGTACACCGCGACCGCCGTCTTGCCGCTTCCGACATCCCCCTGCAGCAGCCGGTTCATCGGGCGGCCTGATTGGAGGTCCTTCAAAATTTCCCATGTCGCATGGCGTTGCCCTTCGGTCATTTCAAACGGGAAGCGCCTCAGAATGCGCTCGTTGAGGACCTTATCGACGCGGAGCAGCGGCGCGGTCAGCCGTCCATCCCGCAAGCGCTTGCCGATCCCCAGCCCGACTTGCATCAGCATGAGCTCGTCATAAACAAGCCGCCGCCGCGCCCGCTGGGCATCGGTGAAGTGTCGCGGCTGATGGATCGCGCGATATGCCTCCCGTCGGCCCATGATCCGCCGGCGCGCCAGTGTCGCCTCATCAAACCATTCCTCGACCTGTTCCAGCAACTCAGGAAGATTCGCATCAACGATGGCCGCAATCCGCTGGCTGGTCAGTCTCGCCGTCGCGGGGTAGATCGGGCGGAGAACCGCCTCGGCAATCCTCTCCGTCTCCTCCTGAACGATCTCAAACTTCGGCTGCGACATCTGGGGAAAATTGTGATGCAGTCGCACCTTCCCCTTTACACGCAGCCGCATCCCCGGATGAATGATCCTCCGCAGGTACCCCCCGTTGAACCAGACGAGGGCCAGTTGCCCCGTCGTGTCTTCGAGTGGTGCTTCAAAGCGCGGCCGGGGCTGCGACGCGATATAGTCCACGGCGATGACCTCCCCGCGCGCAATTTGCACGCCGCTGCCTGAGAGGTCGCCAATCGCCCCCTCGGCCGCCTCTGATTGGTAGGTCCGGGGGAAGTACTCGAGCAAATCGCCGGCCGTGTGGACACCGAGCGATTGCAGATGTTTCGCTGCCGCGGGCGTAACCCCGCGAAGGGATTCAACCGGACTGTCCAGCGCAATCGGTGGTGCGGAACTCGTCATGGGGATGGTTGGTTCATTCTAAGCGATGCCACTTCATTCTCAACTTATGGCGGACGCGTGGTGCTTGCCGTCCACATGGCTTTCCATGTAATGCGAATGGTGCGTTCACATGACGCGGCCACGTCCGTCGAGTAAAGTCATTTCCTTCAAATGACGATCCGCGGCGAAGCATCCCGCGAATTATTGTTCAAAACAGGCAACCCGGAACCTTCATGTCATCCACACTCAAGAATCGCGACCAGATTGTCACACGCCTCCGGCATTTTCAGCGTCTCGTGCGGGATCAGATTATTCAGTCGCGCTCATCGGCGGGGCTGCACGAAGTCACACGATCCAGCCAGGCAGACACGATCTACACGATTGACGCCGTCGTCGATCCGCTGCTTGAAGCGTTCTGCGAAGAATGGGGACGCCAAACGCCCCTGGTCGTCATCGCGGAAGGGCTGGAAGATGAAAACGGCGTGGAGGGGAACCGCGTATATCCCCATGGCACGCGAGAAGAGGATGCCGCGTTGCGCCTGATTGTCGATCCCATCGACGGCACGCGGGGCATCATGTACGACAAGCGTCCGGCCTGGGCGCTGGCGGGCGTTGCGCCCAACAAAGGCGCCGACACACGCCTGCGCGACATCGAAGTGGCGGTCATGACCGAACTTCCGACCAGCAAAATGGGGTATGCGGACGTGCTCTGGGCGATCAAAGGGCAGGGCGCGCATGGCGTGCGTGAATCACTGGTCGGTGAACTGCCGCCGGTTCCTCTCAAAATCGCCCCCAGCCAGGCCGATTCAATCCAGCATGGCTTTGCGATGATCTCCAACTTTTTCCCCGGCACGAAGGTTCTCGCCAGTGAGTTGATGGAGCACCTGGTCCGCCATCTGCTCGGCCCGGCGGATGTGAGACGCGCGATGGTCTTCGACGACCAATACATCTCGACCGGCGGGCAATTTTACGAATTGATCGTCGGGCACGACCGCTTCAACGCCGATCTGCGCCCGATCTTCTATGCCCTGCAAAACCAGCCCGAGGGTCTATGCTGCCACCCTTACGATTGCGCCACGTGGCTGATCGCGCACGAAGCCGGCGTCATCCTCACTGATGGGCAGGGCGGCTATTTGGATGGTCCGCTCGATTGCACGACAGGCTTGTCCTGGGCCGGATTCGCCAATGCGGCATTGAAGGATCAGATGGAACCGCTGATGGCCGCGTTTCTGAGCGCCCGCAATCGGAGTTTGTAATTGCATGGGGGCCGCGGGAACCGTCAATGGCCGGCTGCAGGCTGTGCGATGGGCTGACGAAGCCGGACGCCGAACATGACGGGAATGGGCCGGAGGTAATTTCCGGGGGCGTGATTCATCACCTTCAGATGCCCTGCGACGTTGGCCAGCATGATGGAGCTTCCGCCGCCGTCGACGTTGATGGCGTCATGGCAGCCGTGATCGAGCATGATTTTCGCCGCTTCACGCAGTGTCAGTCCTTCCGTGCGTCCTTTTTGTCGCCCCTCGGCCATGAGCATCAACAGCGTGTGGCCACGACGGTCAATCCCGACCACGGTGCGTGGCAGAGGCACATCCCTTCCTTGAACGACCACCCTGCCATTTTGCAAAAGTGGTCCTTCCCAATTGGCGATCGCCTGTTGGGGGTGATCGGTATCTCGCGGAAAGCCAATGTGGGCTTTGCTGTGTTGGTCGATCCAGAGGGGGATGCGCCGCGGGTCGCTGGCGCTGCGCTCTTTTCCATCGGTGACGACCAGACCAAACACATCGACGGGATTGCCGGCGCGCCAACCTTTCTTTTTCTCGGCGGGGGAGAGGGTGTCGGAATGGCGAAAGGCATTGGCGTTGATGGCGGTGATGAGGCCATATTTTTCCGCCAATTCCACCGGCGGGGTCAGGGTGGCTTCGTCAGGTCCGTTTGCGTCGGGGTCATCGCCGAGGACGGTGACCAGTTCGTATGCGGGATTGGACAGATCAACTTGCAGGAAGTGCATCCGCACCGGGCGCGGCTTGGTCCATGCTTCATCCCAGTAGACCAGCGCCCCATGTGTCTTGTCGGCCGGTTGGGTGGACGGCGCATGCTTGAGGATGCGCACCAAGGCGGAGTCGTGGGATGCTTTCGTTGGCGTCCCGGCATGCAGCGTGGACAGCCCGGACAGCGCGACCAGGAGAAGGCCAATGACGATTCGCCAGGAGCGGGATGCTTTCAGCGCGCAAAGACAATGTTGGAGCATGAAATCTCCAATGGATGATGTGTGATCTGGTAAGCAGCTGGAGCGAGGCGGCATCGGCGGACAAGTCAGACCAGGGGCCTGGCCGCACGGAGACATCGCCCGACCTCACACCACCTGCACGCGCCGGCCGACGCGGCGTTTGCGGTTGATGGTGTCCCGGCCGTTCTTGGTTCGCATGCGGGCACGGAAGCCGATTTTGCGGGCGCGCTTGACGATGCTCTTTTTATGTGGGTAATGCATTGATCTTGGTCCTTACTGTCTTACGGTCATAAGCACTGCTCAGCGCCGGGATTGGCCGAAAACTCTTTCGGCGTCATTCTGAATGCAAACCCATCCGCCATAGGGACTTACTTCGATTTATCCGCCGGGGATTTCTGCGTCGCCGGGGCGTCTGTCGTCACCGGAACATTCTGGAACGATCGGTTCCCGTGGGAATCGGTCGCGCGGAACGTCACCTGGTGCGGGCCGGGGGACAACTCAAGCTTGACGCTCACCGATTCCTCCGGGCCGTCGAATATATTATCAGAAGGCACAACCGCTTGCCAGTCATCGTGCGAATCGATGCTGTAGGCCACGGCCGCGACGGTGCTGGTACGATCAACCACCTTGAAGGTGATGGTCGTCGAATTGCCGTGTTGCTTGGTGTCGAGGTTGCCGATGACGGGGGGCGTGTTGTCCACAACCACCGCATCGCTGACGCGGGAGGCCGATTTTCCGTCGCCGGTGGCGTTGGCGGCTGCGTCGGAGGCGCTGACACGAACTTCGTATCGCCCGTCGGCCACCGTTCGCGTATCCCAACTGTACGAGCTCTCCCTGACGTTGTCCTTCAGAAGGATCCACTTGCCCTGTGTTCCCTGACGAAAATCGAGGGTGTAAATGAGCGGATCATCGTTGGGGTCGCTGGCGTCCCACTCGATGTTGCGCACTGGATTGGGCTGTGGCGGGGCGCTGGCATCGTCGGAGTCGGCCGACGAGCCGGCCACTTTGACGCCCTTGACCTGCGGCGTCATGTTCGGTTGCTGGTACGTCACATCCACATCCTCCACCACAGGGGTCTGATTCGCCTTGTGGCTGGTGAACGTCAGACGATATTGCAGGAATCGCGCCGAGGGGGATGGCGTCTGGATGAACTCCGCCGCCGGATGTTCCTTTGACCATTGGCTCCATCCCGCCTCGGTCGGATCGTGC
>CAYTAP010000067.1:0-4069 GCA_964435775.1 uncultured Tepidisphaeraceae bacterium | reverse complement strand
AAGTTTCCGCTGCGGGTCGCCAGTGTCAGCGAGACATCCTTGGGCAGTGAGCCATGCAGTTGCACAAGCCCAAACCGGCTCACCTGCCGCGCATCCAGCACGGCGCTGGTGTAGGTGCCCTCCGTGGCATAGCCGGAGCTTAGTGCGGCGATGGATCCCACATTGCTCATCCCCATGTATGCCTGCCCATCGCGGGCCCGCAGCAGGCACAGCACCTGCTTGGGATCGACCTTCGCGAGCACGAGTGTTTCACCGGCATCCGGGCGCACCTGGTAGATCAGCCCGTCACTTCCGGTGCCGACCAGGAGCGTCCCATCCCGTTCGATCATCGAAAAAACCATCACAGGCTGGCGGAATATCTCCGTGACAAAACCGCTTGGGTCGATCTTGTAAATGGCGTTTCCGCCCGGCCGGGGTGTCCCGGCAGCGGCGCCTTCATCAGTGGGCTGTGGCGGGCGAAGGGTCGCGGCTTGTTTGTCCGCGCTGTCATTGTCCCCCGCCGGTGCGGTGCCGGGTCCATTGGCTTGATCGGCGAGCGCGTCTGGTTCGCTCATGGCGGCTGTCGCATCGGCCAGTACCGCTTGATCGAACGCATAGCCGTTGAAAAAGGTTGTCGATTCCTCCGGGGTTCGACGCGATTCGGCGGTTGCCGGGGCGTGCTTGGGAATGGGATGCGGCTCGCCAGGGTTGGGGTTGGGAAGGGGCGGCGGCGCTGGAGCTTTCGGCGGTTCGGAAGGGATCTCAACCCCCATGCCATCCTTCGTTTCCGGCCGACCGACTTGCTCGGTACTGACGGCCGGGACGCCCTTCAGCGTCTGATCCGTCGCCTCGGACGTGCCCGCATACAGGTTGCCTTTGGCGTCAATCGCCAGCGCGCTCACTTCCGATTCGGCCGCGTCATACAGCACAAATGCCTCGCCGGTCTTTCGATTGACGCGATACACCAACCCATTGGGATCCGTGCCGATGAACAGCGCCTCCTTGCCGTCGGAGAGCAGGGACAAAAGATTATGCTCATCGCTGTCGAGCAAGACACGCGGCTTGCCGGCGGGGGGGATTTCGAACAGTTGCCCGTTTGGCCCGGTGGCCGCGTACAACGTTCCATCGCCCGTTTGTTGCATCGCCCAGATGTATTGCACGCCGGGGGCGGAGAAAATGTCCGTCGGTTTTTGATTTTTGTCGCCGGGCTTGTCGAGTCGATAAATGCGCCCATGTTCGCCGCCGGTTCCGATGTAAAGCCGCCCTTGCGAATCAAACAGGAGGGATAACAGGTTCGTCGCGTCCGTCAGCGTGGCGACAATGCTGGTCTTACCATCCCGCACCCGCACCAGCGCGCCCTGGGGACCGGTTGCCGCGTAAACCGAGCCATCGGGCGCCTCGGCCAGGGCATACACGGCGCTGATCTTCGCGTTCTGTTCCAGCAACGTCTTTACCGCGCGCGACAGCTTCAGATCGCCGAGATTGCTTGCGACCACATTGCGGAGTGTTCCCGCCTTGAAGTCCGCTTCCGTCGTTTGCGTCCAATGCGACGGATGCACCGCAAACGCCGGCGCGGCCATGAAAAGCACGAGGATCAACATCAAACTTCGCAACCGTGGCATACGCACTCCGCTAATGGCCAGCATCGTGAAACAACCGCACACCGACCAATCCAATATGAGTTTGACTCCCACTTAATTCGACGAGGCTCCGTCGCAGCCCGCTTCACCGGGCGTTGGTGAACCGGGGTTCGTCGGACGCTCCGGCTGATTCTGTGTTGGGGGCAGGGCGCCTTTGCGATCGCCGGCATCGGGTGTGCTTGCCGGCGGGGTGGCATTCTCGCCGCGATTCGCCTTCGCGCCGCCCACTTCAACCCGCGCATCCTTATCGATCGTGATTTCAAACTGCGACACTCCGTTCATCACAAGTTTCGTCGGGATCACGTTGATCGTTGAGCTCAGGAACGGCGTTGTGTTGCTCCGTCCGGCGTCAAGCATCACCTGCCGCCGCGAGGAGGGAAGCCGCTCCATGGCTGTGCGCCCGATCGCGACACCATCGGGGTGCCTGAGCAGGCGAAGGTACACCGCATTGTGACGCACCGCCGCGAGGTCCTTCAACACCCCGAAGACATCCTTTTCGCTCTCGGCCATGAATCGAAACGGCTCGGCCTGTTGCTCGGTCTCCAGGTAGGTTCTCCAATCGCTGACCATGAGCTGGTATTTCCCATCCGCCAGGTCGCGGGGGAGCGTCAACTCGATGGGCATCACCGCCTCGCCGGATCGGAAAGGTCGATAGGAGATGTATCCCCTGACCGTTTCGCCGGGGCGATATTTCGACTTGGGAATGTTGACTGACAAAATGGTTGCTTCGCGCGCCTCGGGCGTGACAAGCACGGTGCCGGTGATTTTTTTGGGCATCACCCGTTCAAAGGGATTGGTCGCGGCCGCGATGATCGGCATGCCGATTTCATAGAACAGGTCATACGCGGTCGCGTTGACACTTGTGTTGTGGATGCGCAGCGTTTGACCATTGAGGAACTCGAGGTTCAGGTCATAGTCCAGTGTATGATATTGGGGCAACTGTCGCGCGCCATTGATGGCCGCATCGACCGCCATCGCCGCCAGCGCGGGGGTGAGTTGCGGGTGCATGGCGCACTGGAAGTGATACGCCTGTGTCATCGATCCATCGGCGTAGTCTATTTGCAAATCGATTGGGATCATCGCCGGTTTGGCGCCCAGCTCTCCGGCGACGCCGACGAGTTGGTCGTTGTAAAGCGTGCCGACCACTTTCGTCAGGGCTCCGAGCTTAAAGCTGGATTGCAGGTTGGCGACGATGCCATTGATGTAGCCCGCGCCCATCGGCAGGGCGATGGGGCCTTCATTGTTGAAGTAGTGTCCGAAGGCAACAACGCGATCGCCGATCACCTCGGTTGCCGTTCCAACCGCCGCCAGTTCGACATCGCCGGTCAGGAGGGGAATGCCAAGCACCGAACCTGGTTTGACGGTGGTGTCCGCATTGGCGATGGCATGCGCGTCGGCCGCCCCAGCGATTCCACCGGCCTGCAACGGAACGAGTCCGTACGCCTTCAGTAGCGGGCCGAACTCCTCCAGTAATGCCGGCGAGAGCCCGCTGGTCATCAGCGGCGTGGCGAGGGGCCGAAGGCGCATGGCATCGCCATCATCGTTGCCCAACTGTGGATTGATTCGCCGAATATCCCGAGATGCGAACGGCCAGCGGCGCGGCGGGGTTTGCATGCCCGGCAGCATCACCGCATCGCTCAAGGACCAGCTCATGCGCGGCGTCGCTTGTTTTGTTGCCCCCGTTGGATCGGTGGTCGCGGCGGAATCCTGAAGCCCTGTTGCCGGATTGCGGTCGCGCGGCTTGGGGATGGCGAGCATGTATTCAATCGGCTGCACGCCGCCGATTGGATCCTTCGCCAGCGGCCAGCCATACGCAAACGCCCCGACCATCCGCTCGTGCCCCTTGTCATCTTTCAGAAACACCGGCGAACCGCTCATTCCCTCGATGGTGCCCGTGTGTTCGAGATTCACACCGCTGAGACGGACGAGGATCACATCATGTTTGGGATTGAAGTTTTTCAGCACCGACAGAACTTCCACGCCGAATCGTTCGATCTTCGTGCCGGAAAAGACCGACAGCCCATACCCCTTCATCCCCGGGCGAACCTCGCTGATGCGCATGTGCCGCGCGGGATCAAATCCGGGCGGGAGCGTGGATTGGGTTGACGGGGAGTTGGATGGCGATGTCGCGGAAGTCAGTGTGGTCGGGGTGCTATTGTGCGGTGGGGTACCGTCCGCCCAGACGCTTCCGCCGGGCAATAACGCTCCCACGAGCCCGACCAGCACGATAAGGATGAGGTAGCCCAATTTTATTCCAATCCGTCGGAACCATTGGTGGATGACAATGCCCGGAGCAAGCGGCGGAACAACACTCCCCCATGCCACCTGACTGGTGCATCGTAGATGCTTGGCAAATAAGCCGCAAGTTGCGGCTTTGCTATGCCACGGTGTGTCAATTCCCTGTGGTAGGGGCGGCTTCAGCCGCCGTCTTCCTCAAAAACGGCGGCTGA
>CAYTAP010000066.1:16808-22309 GCA_964435775.1 uncultured Tepidisphaeraceae bacterium | reverse complement strand
CTGTGAACGCGACGAGCGGAATTAGAACATTTGGATGGCGTTTTGAACATACAAGTGCACGAAGCGGTTCATCGACGCATCACGCGGCCCGCAATTTGGAAGTGTATTTTTGATGCATCTGAACGATCAAAGAAACACATCACCCGGCTGATCTGCTGCGATCATCGAGCGTCTCTTTGTGGTCTTCGTGGCTTTGTGGTTCGTCTCGTATTTCCTCTCCGCGTCCTCAGCGTCTCTGCGGTGAATCCGTATTCTCCTGAATCAAAGATCGAGAGTTGATGCAACCATGGCGTACTGGCTCTTGAAAACCGAACCGGATTGTTACTCCTGGCCCGAGATGACGCGGGACAAGAAGACGGTGTGGGACGGCGTGGCCAATGCGCTGGCGCTGAAGAACATCCGGTCGATGCAAAAGGGCGATGAGGCGTTTTTCTATCACACGGGCAAGGAGAAATGCGTGGTGGGGATCGTCCGCATCACCAGCGCGCCTTATGCCGATCCCAAAGAGGACGATGACCGCCTGGCGGTGGTGGATGTCGCGCATGTCCGTCCGCTGGCGAGGGAGATTCCCTTGAGCGAGCTGAAGGCTGACCCGGTCTTCGTGGGATGGGATTTACTCCGCATCAGCCGATTGAGCATCGTTCCGGTGCCGGAAAAGATGTGGAAGCATGTGCTGGAATTGGCGGAGATCGAGGAGGAGGGGGCTGGGCGGGGGAAGAAGAAATTGGGCGGGAGGGGGTAGGAGGATGCGATTATCATGTGCGTCCAGGGTCGGAAATACTTCGTTTGTTCATGGAGGGAACCGCTCCTCCATATTTTTTTGACTCACGAAGTATTTTTCGATGGTGTAGCGTACTCAGAATGTTTTCCCACCATCGCCACCCCACGTTTCGAGGGTCACCCAAATATTGGTCGATGTGCCTCATAATACGACGGCCACGAATACGTTTGAGTGTTTTTCGACCTTCGCTGCAGGTCACGCGAATGTAAATGTTCCGGGATTTCGCTATTTTAAAGGCGTTTATGACAGGGCGATAGCAATTTTCGTCGCGCTCTTCCATCGGATCGGAGCGATTGAGGCTGAATCGGACTCCTTTACCAGCGCTTAACGGATTAGGTAATTCACCCTCGGGCGACAACATTAGCGTAAATTCACCGGCAGTACCGTCTTTTATAGTTTGCTTAGAGGGTGCTACAAATATAAATACTTCGACGGCAATATCAAAAATCGCCGTGCCGTAACTTAGGAGATCCACTTCAAGGATGCGATGCGCGCCAGCGGCATTGCGTGAAAAAAAAGATTGGACCTTGCATACACGCAAACGTCGCCGCCGGCTGAAAGCAAACGAAGTGATGGACCATGCCAGCGCCATAATCGAGACGCCAACGGCGAAGAATTGCAAATTGTCGCGTGTCATGACTCTGCGTCCTTTTCTATTGCCCGGGTGCTCCATGCCCACCGTCATTACACTGGTAAATAGAATGTGGGAGCTCGATGCGATCCGGCACCTATGCATCACCACCGCCTCTTGTATTGTAAAATGAACCAGGGCCTGATACGACTGATTTATCGCCACTGACATTGAATATGACAAGCTTGTTGCACGGTCTTAATAAGGCGCATGTACATGGGCACCAAAAATAAATTGTAGGTGCGGATAACGCAACTTGCGGATAACTCATTACAATGGCTTTGTTGCTCACGCGACGAGGATATTGGCCCGGCGTTGACAAGGAAGGACGGCTGGCGCGATGACACATCCATCTGATGAAACCGATGGCGTGCTTGATGTTCCCGCTGAAGGATCGGCGGGTGCGGGCGGGGCTACGGGGGCGGCGGCCGGCCCGCATCGGGCGGCGGATGATTCGGAGGAGGTTTATTTCGAGGGGTCGCCGATGCTGCGAGGCGAGATTGGGCATGTGATGCTGTTCGGGTTTCTCGGGGTGTTGTGCATCGCGCTGGGGGTGGTGGCGATGGTGTATGGGTGGGGGTGGCCGTGGTGGCTCTTGACGATTTGCTTCCTTGTGGCGGCGGGGTTGGTCGGGTTTCCGTTTTTGATGGTGCGGACGGTTCGGTATCGAATCACGAATTACCGGATCGACTATGAGCGAGGACTCTTCTCGCGGCGGATCGACACGCTGGAACTCTGGCATGTGGAGGATTTGCGGTTCCATCAGACATTGGCGAACCGGATTTTGCGGGTGGGGACCATTTCGGTGATCTCGCATGATGAGACGACGCCTCGGCTGGACATGCGGGGCATCCCCCGGCCGAGGCCGGTGTTTGATGCCCTCAAGCAGCGGATCATTGCGGTGAAGCGGCAGCGGGGAGTGATCAAGATGGACATTGGATGACGGAGTTTTGATTTTTGATTGGGGATTTTCGATTGAAGAGGGCGAGAGGGCGTCTTTGTTTTCAATCAAAAATCGCAAATCAAAAATCGAAAATTTCCTCCGTTATTTTGGCACATTGTTTGCGGGGGTCGCGATATAATCAATGGATGGCTGAGCGAGAGTCTGTGTCATTGCAGAAAGGAGCCAGTGATGAAGCGCGAACCGAAGGAAGAGTTTCGGAGTCAGAATCGGCCGGATTCGGAGGAGAACGCGCCGGATCCGACGCAGGGGTATGCTCGGGAAAATCCGCACGCC
This sequence comes from uncultured Tepidisphaeraceae bacterium, assembly GCA_964435775.1. Classification (GTDB taxonomy): domain Bacteria; phylum Planctomycetota; class Phycisphaerae; order Tepidisphaerales; family Tepidisphaeraceae; genus CAYTAP01. Next base: position 19,660 of record CAYTAP010000066.1, on the reverse strand, counting down.
GAGGCGGGGATGGGGCGGCTGGACAACAATTCGTTGACGACGCCGTTCAATCGGGCTGATGGCGTGGCGCACGCCCGCAATGGGCCGCCCGAGCAGCGGCAGATCAACACACATGATGCGTCGAATCCACGATCGATGGGGGATGTGGACGGGGTGGCGTACGATCCGGATGCCGGGGCGCCGAATGCGACGAATCGGCCGAGGTATTTGGCCCGGCCGAAGAAATGAACGGATTTTCGATTTTTGATTTTTGATTTTTGATTGAATGCGGGGTGCGTCGCGCGACCTTTAATCGCAAATCAAAAATCGAAAATCACGCATCGCTTCCAATGGACGTCCGGACTGGTCGATTCTGTGGCTCGGAGGGTCATCATTTGTTTGATCCCTTGGGTTTGGGGTACAACACTTTCCGGGGCAACAGGCCGCTGGGAAGCATGTGAATGGACAAGGCGCTGCGTAATCGGTTGACGTTCGGGCCGCTGATGCTGGCGGGGCTGGGGCTCATTCTCTGGTTTGATTACGCGGCGCAGATTTGGACGAAAAGCGCGGAGCATCCGCGGGGGATCGCGGGGCTGGGGGTTTTGCTGCTGCTGCTGATTTTATTACCGCCGGCGACGATTGAACTGGCGACGCTCTTTGCGTTGAGGCAGGTTCGGCCGTACCGGCTGATCGCGGCGTTTGGGTGCGGATTGCTTTGTCTGCACGGGTTTGCGACCCAGTTTCACCGATTTCAGCCGATCGCGGCGTCGGCGCTGGTGTTCATCATCGTCTTTGTCATGCTCTTCGCGGCGCTGCGGCGGGCGTGGGGGAAGCATTCGCAGGAGGCGATCCTGCACATGGCCGGGACGACGCTGGCTACGATGTACCTGGGAGGGCTCAGTTGGTTTTTGATGGCGCTGCGGGTGAAGGTCGTTCGTCCGGAGTTGCTCGATGAGCCGTCGCGCTGGGCGGGAGGGACGACGGGAACGATTGTGATGATCCTGCTCGTTGTGAAGGCGACGGACATCGGGGCGTTTTTCGGCGGCCGCGCTCTGGGGCGTCACAAACTGATTCCGTGGCTGAGTCCGGGGAAAACGTGGGAGGGTTTGATCTGCGGGATGCTGACGGCGGGCGTGGTGGGGCTGGTCTGTGCGAGTTTGATGATCCAACTATACTGGTGGAAAGGATTTATCTTTGGCGTGATCATCGGCGGCGTTGGCCAGCTTGGCGACCTGCTCGAAAGCCTGATGAAGCGTGATGCGGATGTGAAGGATTCGGGATCGATGATTCCGGGCTTTGGAGGAATCCTGGATGTGATCGACAGCCCGCTTTTCGCCGCGCCGTTTGCGTATTTGCTGTTTAGTTTGTTTTGAAGAAGTTGGCAGTGGGCGGTCGGCAGTGGGCAGTGAAGACGACAACGGCCAAACGGGGTGTCTTTGCTTTTCCTGCCCACTGCCCACTGCCCACCGCCGACTTCCGCTTGCCCGATTTGTGCAGGCGGGGTTGTTGTGGCACAATGGAACGCCACACGTGAAGGAATTTGTACCGGGAGTCGCATACGCCCTATGCTGTTGCAAACCAATAGTTACATCGTTCCGCGGGATAAAAGGGCGGAGCACGAGCGGCTGGTTCGCCGGTTTCGTCAGGCGTTTGCGCGGCTGGGGTGTGAGCAGTTCGAGGTGTTCGAGCAGGTGGGAGCCAATTGGTCGAACAGCGAACCGACCGGGCGGTTCGTGCAATTGATGCACTTCCGGGATCGCCGTCATCAGCAGGCGGTGCAGGAGGCGGAGCGGAAAGATCCCGGGGCGCAGGCGCTGATCCAGGAGTTTTGCCGGCTGATCAATTTCCCGTATCAGCAGCAGCAGGGTCTCTTTGCGGTGGGGTATTACGCGGCGATGCTGGGGGCGGCATCATCGCCGAGGTATGGGCGGCGGGTGGTCGAAGCCAAAGGCGCCAACGAAGGGGAAGACGCCGCCGCGGCAAACGGCGATGGTGGTGAACATGCCGAGGGAGACGGTGATCCGGATGCGGCGGCGCTTGAGGGGTTGAGCGCCGCGGACGTGGAAGAGATCGCGCCGCCGGATGGCGCGACGCCGGGGGCGGCGCCGATGGATGTTGAGGCGGACCGGGGGCTTTGATTGGTGGCTTGTACCGGTTCAGGTACTTGCACGCGTTGATTCAGAACAAGACGAAAGACCCCCTCCCCGCCCTCCCCCGGCGTACCGGGGGAGGGGGATAAGGGATGGTGTGTCGTGGCGGGGCCCGCCGTATCGCATCATTCCATATGAAATACCTCGGGCAGTTCCTGCGAGACGGGGCTGTTGTCGGGATTGGACGGCATCACATCCTTCATATGCGCCCACCAGCGCCGGCAAACATCCGTTTGCGCGATGGCGTTCCAAGTTTTCTCATCCTCGATCTCCACATAGGCGAACAGTTGCCGCGTTTGCGGGAGGAGGAAGATCGAATAGTTGTGGACGCCGTGCGCCTTGAGCGTTTGTTCCATTTCCGGCCAGACCGGCGAGTGGCGGCGCTCATACTCCTGTTCCTTGCCTGCGTTGACCGACATCACGAATGCTTTTCGGATCATGAGCGGACTCCTTTTTTGCGCGTGGTGGTTTTTTCACTTTTTTGAGACGGGACGCCGTCGTATTTGAAGGCATCAAGATCCGCCTTGAGCAAATCGATTTTCGGGAAGTGCGGTTCTTTGCGCCAGCGCCCGACCGGATCGGTGCGGACGGGGATTTTGACGAGAGGGAAGCCGAGGAAGGCGCCGACTTCCTTGAGGGTTTGGTCCTGCTTGAGGATGAAATCCTCGAAGCGGACGGTGTGCCAGTGGGCGGGGTTGGGGGTGGCGCGGACGATTTCGACCT
>CAYTAP010000066.1:0-16798 GCA_964435775.1 uncultured Tepidisphaeraceae bacterium | reverse complement strand
GCGCGACGAAGGAGAATATCGTCGGTCTTCTCATAGTCGATGCCGAAATCGCTGAGGTTGTCGGTCATGTGCGCGCCGAGGATGCTGTCGCGCGGATCGCGGACCCAGTTGATGTAATGGGCGTCGGGGAACATGCGGACGATCCAGGGGAGGCAGAGGGTGGTTTCGGGGAGTTTCCATCCTTTGTGGACGGCGGGACTCGAGAGGACGGAGGCGAGGTATTTTTCGACGAGGCGCTTGAAGGCCGGGTCGATGGGCATCGTGTGGAGCTTGGAGAAGTCCCATTCAAGGCCGCCTTTCCACTTGACGTGTCTGGCCATCACGCGGCAGGCTTCATAGAGGTCGTCGGCGGGGATGAGATCGCCGGAGGCGTTGAGGGTGTTGCCCATGTAGACGCCGCTTTGGCTGAGCGTATGGGACATGGCGCGGGTGCCGCCGTGGCCTCGCCCGATGACGGTGATGAGTTGGGAGGCCGGTTCGGTTTCCTTGCCGGGTTGATGCTCGCCTTTGGTGGCGTACTTGTTTCTGGCCTGAAGCTTGGCGGCCTGCGAGGCGTCGCCGATGTGCATGGTGTCGTACGCCTGCTGGCTGGTCTTGAAGGGGCCGACGCCTTTGTGGCCGTGCCAATCTCCCTGGGTGAGCATGGGATTTTTTATGCCGGTCTCCTTTTCACGCCGGGCGATGTGCGCCTCCATTCGGCCACGGAGGGTTTTGACGATATCGGGGTTTTTGTCGGCGACGTTGTGGTCTTCGTGTGGATCGGTGATCAGGTTGTAGAGTTCGACCTTCGGCATAAAGTGAAAGTCGGGTTCGAGGGCAACGATCAGTTTCCACTGGGGCGTGCGCCAGCCATGCTTGCGCATCCATGTGCATTCGGTGATGTAGAACTCGGACTCGAAGCTGGAGACTTCGCCGCGGACGAGTTTCATGAGGGATTGGCCGTCGAAGGGCTGGCGGGTGTTGATGCCGGCGAGCTCCATGAGGGTGGGGACGAGGTCCTTGTGGTTGTTGTATCCGCTGATGCGACGGTCGGCGGGGACTTTCCCGGGATAGCGGATGATGAGGGGGACGTGGAGGGTGACGTCGTACAGGCCGTGGTGGTCGAACCAGCATTCGTGGTCATATAGGGTTTCGCCGTGGTCGCCGTTGATGACGACGATGGTGTTGTCGAGGATTCCCATTGACTCGAGCTGCGTGAATATGCGGGCGATGCAGGCGTCGAGGTAGGCGATCGCGCCGTCGTACTGGGCGATGACGTAATTTTTGTCGGAGATGCCGGGGGGCATCCAGTTGGCGAAGTAGTCGCGGAAGGGCTTGAAGTTCATCACCGGTTCCATCGACTTGTTCTTCGGGTCGGTTTCGTCGCCGTGGTAAAAGATCCGGTCGAAGGGTTCGGGCGGGAGGTAGGGGGAATGCGGTTCCATGTGGCGCAGCATCATGAACCATGGTTTGTCTTCGGCGGTGAGACGCTCGATTTCCGGCTGGGCGACGGCATCGAGATTCATTGCCTTGGGAATTCGGCCGGTGTCCCATGAGCCCCAGCCGGTGAATTCGATGTACTTATCGAAGCCGCGGGATGCGGGGTTCCAGCCGAAGCCGACGCAGGTGGTGTTGTAGCCCGCCTTTTTGCACAGCTCGGCGAGGGTTTTGACCTTGGGGGTCACCGGACCTTGATGGCGAAGGGCGACCACCTCGGTGCCGAAGCAGTCGCGCCCCGTGAGCATGGAGGAATACGCAGGCGTGGTGGGAATGTGCGCCGAATAGGTGCGCTCGAAGAGCGTCCCTTCCCTGGCGAATCGATCAATATGGGGCGTGGTGAGACGATTGTAGCCGTAACAACTCATGTGATCGGCGAGGATCGAGTCGATGGCGAACAAGAGGATATTGGGACGTTTTTCGGCCTTGTTGGTGGAAGAGGTTTTGCGTTTGGCGGGCATGATCGATGGTTCCTTGTGCAAGCGGGTCTTGGGCAGCGTCGCGCGACGCCGCCCGTGGGTTATTGTTGTTCTTAGTTGATTTCAACACGTCGCCCGGCGGCGGCGGCGTCATAGCAGGCGAGAGTCATCGCGAGGCTCGTTCGTCCTTCTTCGGCGGTGCAAATGGGCGGACGCTCGCCACGGAGAAATTGCAGGATCGGACCGGCCAGTCCTGCGATTCGCACGCCATGATGGGGCGGGGAGGCGATGTCGCTGAATGTCCATTCCTTTTGTCCCTTGAGAATCCATTTCAAGCCGGCAGCACCAGGGGCGCGAGGTGCGCCGCAGGTGACGGCGTCGCCGAAGTTTTGGATGATGACGCCATTTTCTCCAATGATTTCCGTGGTATTTTCGCCGGCGAGACAGGTGAACGAGCAACTGATTTCGCCGAGGGTTCCATCGGCGTAGCGGAAGATGGCCGCGCCATTGTCATCGGGGACCTTGGGGTTGAGCAGCGTGCCGATCTCGGCGATGACGGTTTGGGGTTTGCCCATGAGCCACAGGAGGAAGTCGATCGGATGGCTGGCGTCGTCGGCCCACATGCCGCGATTGAGTTCCGGCTGGACGTGCCAGGAACTCTCGAAGTTCGGCCATACATGGGTGCTGAGCGCATGGCGACGGCGGACGGTGACGATCCGCCCGAGCGCCTTCTGGTCGACCAGTTTCTTCATCTGAATGTTCTGTTCATCGACGCGCATCTGCCAGGCGAGGGTGAAGGGAACTTGATGCCTGGCGACGGCCGCGACGATGCGGTCGGCCTGGGCGAGGGTGAGGGCGAGGGGCTTTTGCAGCACGATCGCCTTGCCGGCTTGCGCCGCCTGCTCACATAGATCGGCATGGCGCGATGTTTCAGCGCCGATGACGACGGCATCCACATCGGGGCGGGACAGAAGCGTCGCGGGGGAGTCGGCGAGCGCGACGCCGAATTGATCCTTCGCTGATTTGGCACGGGCGGCGTCGTGGTCCCATCCGGCGACGAGATGCACCGCCTCAGGTTCCTTTTTCCAGACCGAGCAGTAGGTGCCCACATGGCCGTGGGCGAAACCGAGGATGCCGATTCTGATTGCCATGATAATGACCTCTGTGGATGCCTGGTTGAAGTTGCTTACCGCGCGCCGCAGGCTTGCAGGCATGCCTGCATGTGGCCGCGGGCTTCGGCGGCGATGGCGACGCATTCGGGCAGGGCAAAGCTCTTCGCGCCGATCACTTCCAGATCGACCGGACCGGTGTAGCCGTTTTCATGGAGTACGCGGATGTACCCCAGCAGGTTGATGTCGCCGCGCCCGTTGGCCTGCATTTGCGGCGTGCCGGGGTTTTGCTGGCGGCCTTTGCAGTCGCGGATATGGACATGACGGATGCGCTTCACGACTGCACCAATGGCTTCGACGGGGTCTTCGCCGGCGCGCCAGATGTGGCTGGGGTCCATGTCCAGGCCGAAGTGGGGCGAGGTGATCGCCTGCAGGAGTTTCAAGGAACTCGGCGTGTTGTACACATACTGCCCCACATGGGCTTTGGCACAGAGGATGACGCCGTAATGCTGGGCGCGATCCGCAAGTTTGCCGAGAGAATCGATGACGCCTTGGAAGGTGGATTCATCGTTGCTCTTGCCGCCCGGGCCGCAGTTGATGATGGGGCAGCCGATATCCACGGCGGCGGCGAAGGCGAGTTCCATCTTGACTGGATCCTGACTCGGTTGCTCCATCGCGAGGATGGGCAGCGCGTATTGTTTGGAGAGTTCCTTAATGCGCGGCGCGATCTCCTGCCAGCGGGCGAGGACGAGGTGTTCGCTCATCCCGTCGATGGCGGAAAGCTCGATGCCGTCGTATCCGCAAAGAGCGGTGTATTTGAATGCGGCTTCGAGATCGTGGCCGCCGAAGAGAACGCTGTTGACGCCTAGTTTCATTTTGGCCTCCAGTTTTAGGATGGTCCGCGGGGCGGACCCTACGAATACTATTTCGTTCATCGTGATCCGCGGGCGGGCCACATTTCTTCAGGTGTACTTGCTGACCTGCACGACGTTGCCGGTTTCGATCGATTCAATGGCGGCGGCGAGGACGCACTGGGCGGCCAATCCATCGGCGCCCGATCCGTCAATCTCGTCCGGCGATGCGCCTTCGGTCAGTTGCTCAAGGAACCGATGGATGCGATTGCGGAAGGTGTCGTCGAAACCGCGCATGCCTCCGAAGAGCGGGTTGGTGTACACGATTTTTTCAGGATTGCCTGCCGGGTAGAGCGTCGCTTCCCGCCACATGTCCTCCAGGACGAATCGCCCGGCGACACCGGCGACTTCGCATCGTTCCATTGGGTGGCCGCGCTCGATGTCATATGACCCGGTGAGCCCGCCGACGACGCCGTTTTTGAACTTCATCGAAAAATGCGCCGTGCTCCAGATCGCCCGGCCGGGCGCCTTGGTGGCGAAGCACTGGACGGCCTCGATGTCGCCACAGAAATGCCGCATGACATCGACGGTATGCGGGTGCAAGGCCTTGATCTGAAACCAGGGTGAGGTTTCGTTGGGATTCTTGATCCACATGCTCATGTTGATGAACAGCTGATGCCCGATGCGCCCTTCATCGACCCAGCGTTTGGCGATCCGGGCGGCCGGGGTGAAGCGGTGGTTGAGATTGATGCCGTAACAGACGTTGCGGGCCTTGGCGAGGGCGACCATCTCTTTGGCCTTGGGGATTTCGTTGGAGATCGGCTTTTCGCCAAGGACATGGCATCCGGCGTCCAGCGCCTGCATTGTGGGTTCGTAATGTTCGCTGGAGTATTCGTAGCCGCCGGTGGCGATGTCGCACAGGTCGGGCTTGAGGGCGGCGAGCATCGTCGGCACATCATAAAAAGCGGGCACGCCAAACCGCGCGGCGGCGGCATCGGCGCGATCCTTCTTCCAGTCGCAGACGCCGACGAGCTCCGCCAGTGCGTCGGTGTGATGCATCGACGCGTGCAGATTTCCAATCCCCCCAAGGCCAATGACACAGACGCGAATCATGAGATTGACGCTCGCTTTCGAATTCAGGAGTTCACCACGGAGGGCACGGAGAACACGGAGAAGACAAGAGGATTCACCGCAGAGACGCGGAGCACGCGGAGAAGACAAAGCAATTTATTCCGTATTCTTCCGCGCTCTGTGCGTCTCCGCGGTGAATAAATTCTATTTGATTTTCTCCGTGTTCTCCGTGGTGCAATTATTCTTACAGGGTGATGACCGAATCCGTCTCGAAGGACTTGATCGCCGCTTCGATGATGCGCTGGACTTTGAGCGCATCCTCGGCCTTGGCATCGATCTGGTCGGGAGGCGTTTTCTTTTTGAGATCCTCCACCCACGCCCCGATGCGGGATTCGAATGTCGAGCCGAAGTCCTTCATGCCGCCGAGGTGATGATACGTTTCGGATTCGAGGCCTTTGCGGGGTTGGAAGTCGAGGGTTTCGCAGGCGTCGGTGATGACGATGCGGGCGTCCTGGCCAATGATTTCGCATCGCTCCAGGCCCCAGGGATGTCCCGGGCCGCCGCCGTCGTAGCTGCCCATCAGGTGGCCGATGACGCCGGAGGTGAACTGGAGATTGACGTGGACGTTGCTGTATCCTTTTCGACCCGCGCCCTGCTTGAAGAAGGCATGGACTTTTTTCACGTCGCCACAGAAGTAGCGCATGACATCGAGCGAGTGGGGGTGCAGCGCCCGGATGTGAAAGTGCGGACTCGATTCGTTGGGGTTGTTGATCCACATGAACATGTCGATCATGTTGATCTCGCCGCAGCGGCCTTCATCGAGCCACTGCTTGGCCCGTCGGGCGGCGGGGGTGAAGCGGTGGTTGAGGTCAATCCCGTAGGGAATATTCCTTTTCTTCGCCAGGGCGACCATTTCCTCGGCCTTGGGGACTTCGTTGGAGATCGGCTTTTCACCGAGGACCGGGATGCCGGCGGCGAGAAGCTCCATCGTGGCCTGGTAGTGATCGCCGCCGTTTTCCTTGCCGGCGGTGCACATGCTGGCGGCATCGATTGTGACGCCGCTCTTGAGCATGTCGGCGATGCTGTAAAACGCCTTGGCGCCATAGGCCTCGGCGGCTTTATCGGCTCTTTCTTTGATGATGTCGCAGACGGCGACGATTTTGACGTCGTCCTTGAGCTTCTGATACTCCCGCGCATGAGTGTTGCCGATGCCGCCCATTCCAACGACCGCGATATTCAACATGCCTGCTCCGGTTGAGGATAAACTGGCTGATCTTGAGAACCGCACCGCGGCCTCTATCAGAACGGGGGATTATCTTGCGCAACGAATGCGAAGGGTTCTAGCACGGCCTTGCGAAAATGTTGTATAATTTTGCGCATGGCGGAATCAACCATTTCTCCCGTCCATACTTTTGCCTGGCAGTTTCTGCGCCCCGGCCAGGCGGGGCAGGAATCGGGCTTGTACGTGCATCGCATCTCCCATCACGCCCAAATCGGCGCGCACGATCATATCTTTCACGAAATCGTCTATGTGGAATCGGGCGGCGCCGAACATCACACGGCCGCGGGCGTGCAGAAATTGCGCCCCGGGGATGTGATCGTCATTCGCCCGCAGATCTGGCATGCGTATCACGAGCCGCGCGATCTGACGATCATCAACTGTCTGATCGATGCCCAGGTCATGCACCGGCTCGGGACGATGCTGACGAGCGTTCCAGGGGCGTTCGAATTGTATCAAAGGCGCATTCCGGAACAGAGCCGCACTCCGCCGGTGGTGCTGCACGCCAGCCCCGCGGAGCGCGCGGCGCTGCTGGGTCGGTTGCAGAGCATCATGCTCGAACAACGCCAGCAGCAAAGCGGCTGGGAAGCCGCAGCCATGGCGGGGTTGCTCGACGTGCTCGTGGGGATCATCCGTTTGACGGGCTCGCGCCCGGGCGATCCACCGTCGCGCCTGCCGCAACATTCGGAGCAGGCGGTGCTCGATGTCGCATCGTATCTCGAATCGCACTACGCCGAGGCGGTTCATCTGGATGCGCTGGCGGCGCGCGTGGACTTAAGCCCCGCGCACCTTTCGCGCTGCTTCAGCAAGAGGATGGGGATGGGCGTGGTCGAGTACATGCACCGCCTTCGCGCCGAGGAGGCGTGCCGCCTGCTGCGGTGTACGGGAGATTCGATTTCAGACATCGCCCTGCGGGTGGGGTACGAGGAGATCGCGTACTTTTCGCGCTGCTTCCGGGCGCAAATAGGCCAATCGCCACGCGATTACCGGCGCTCGATCAACCGCGCCATCGCGGGGTGAACGGACGATGCGGCGAATCGGTTAGGCGGGGAATCGTTACCCCTGCGTGAATCGGCGAGTCGCGCGGTGAAGGATCAATTCCCCATCCCCGGCGTGCGGGGGATGCGGAGGTGGAGGAGGCCCATGAAGTCGAAGTCGCGCCCGAAGTCGATCGGGCCGGCCCAACTGGCGCTTTGGCCGGTGGCTTGCTGATGCTGGACGAAGTTGAAACGCAGGAGGGAGGGCACGCCTTTGTTTGGCGCGCCGATGGCGGACCAGGGGATGGCCAGTTCACCGCGCCAGTCGGCGTTGTCGCGGGTGGCGGCGTAGCGCATGCCGGCGCCCTGGGTGGGTTGCCATTCATCGCCAGGGGATTGACCGGCCGAGCGCTCGGACCAGATTTGGCCGTTGGGCTTGCAGACCAGGTGCGTGACCGGGCCGACGGTGTTGTCGATGTAGACCGGCTGGATGAGCACCTCGCACAAATCCTCCCCCCAGGCGCGGCGGAACTGATAGCTCACGAAGTTCCGGTTCGCGCCGTCGCTGGCGGAGCTGAGGCCGCCGACCTTGAACGCGACATAGAAGTTTTCCGGCGACCATCCGGAATAAACCGATGTGGGAGTGTCAGCGCGCTGCAATTGCTGATGCTGCAGCGCCGGGCGGTTGAGCATGCGGACCATCGGGCCGTTTTGCAATTGATCGGCCGCATCCCAGTCGTCGAGGAACCCGTCGATGGCCAGACCCTTTTGCCGTTGGTCGCTGGAGGCGACGGGAAGATCGAACTTGATCTCCCAGCTTTTATTCGTGAAGCCGTTGGTGAACGTGACGGCCAGCGGCTGGGCATTACGGTTGTTGATGCGGTTGAGATCGAACTTCGCGTTGAGGTATTCGCGGCGAACCTGATAGGTGGAGAGGGCGGGGATTGAAATCGGCTGGGGGCGCATCTGCCAGCCGGAGGGGTCGGGGATGGCGGTCCATCCGAGGCGGTTCTGATCGGGCGTGTCATCCGAGGCGTTGTAGATGTCGATGCCGAGCTTGAGGGAGATCCAGTTGCCGCCGGCGAGGGCATCCCATAGCCACCGGGTTTGCGTGACCATGAGCAGCGGGCGCTCCTGCGGCTTCATCCAGCGGAGCGTTTCGAGATTGAGTTCGCTTTGGCGCGTGGGGTCGGGCGTCTGGCCGGGCTGGCGGAGCAGGATCGTTTTGGCAAGCAGTTGGATCACTTCATCCCACGCCTGCTCATCGGTCGTGCCGCTCATCATCGCGTACGCGGGATCGGCGCGCTGGTTGGGCTGAATCTCGACGGGCTTGGCGATCAGGCGGGCCATGACGCGGGCGTTGAGCGGTTCGCCGCGCTGACGGGCGAGGTCGAGGTATTCGTAATCCTGCTCGGCGCGTCGGAGCCACTTGAGTTGGATCGTGGGGACCGGCTGATTGAGGCCGAACCAGCTTCCGGGATAAAACCAGATGAGGTCACTGGGGTCGGCCGGCTGGGTGGGGGTTGTCTGCGCGGGAAGGCCCGACGCCCATTGGATGAGCGTCGCCTGGCGCAGATAGGCCAGCCACGCCCAGACGCGAACATCGCGTTCATCGCCGCCGGCGCCGACGTAGGGAACAAGCCCCGGCTCATCGGTTCGCATCCAGCGCCGGGGGTGGGTCACGTTTTGCGGCCAGGCCTGGCGGGGCGGGGAAAAGACAAGCCCCGGCGCGACGGTCAAAAGCCGCGCCGTGTCGCGCGGCGGGATCATGTTCGGATGATCGGCATCGGCGAGTTGAAGCTGGTCCTCCTCCAGGGGAAGCATGACGCGAAGCCGCGTGTGCGTTTTCAGGACATCCGCCGCCTGGGCGCTGAGGCGCAGCGCTTCGGAGGGATCATGCGGGCCGAGCCCGGCGAGGGGATTGAGCACGACGGCGGTCTGTTCGAGCCGATCGAGCTGGTCGAAATGGGACGCCGCCGCCGCCCAGTATTGAAGCTGCGAGGCGCGGTCGAAGCGGTCGAGGTAATCGGGCGCGGGCATCGGCCAGAAGCCGACGGGCGTCTTGTCGGCGAACGGCGCGCCGCTCAGCCAGGGGGTGAGGATCGAGTCCAGGTCGCTCCAATCCAGGCGCGGCGCTTCGCCGGATGGCCACTTCACGGTGGGCTGAAGGCGGGGGATGACGACCTCGGTCCGGTGGCGATGCGCCAGTTCCACCAGTTGATCGAGCGTGCGGACGGCGTCGGCGTGTTGCGGATCGTTGCGATTGAGCAGGCGCGGCTGAAGAACCTCGAACTCGCGCGGGTATAGCCGCACGAGGTCATCCCAGGATAGCGCGTTGACGAGCGTGACATGGCGCTCATCGGGCAGGGCGAAGTCGTGAACGGTCAGTTTGATCGCCAGCGACGAAACCGGCAGGCCGGACGCCATCAGCTCGCAGCGGGTTTGATAGTCGCCGGCCCTGGCGTCCTTGGGGATGTGAAGATCGATCCAGAGCAGGGGGGGCGAGGACTGCGGGATATCGGCGTCCCCGGCCTTCGCGTCAGAAGCGGCTGGGGATGGGCGGCGCAGGGAGGCGAGGTTGAGCAGGCCATTGTCCAGCGTCAGGGGGAGCAGGGCGCGGGGGAGCGTCGTTTCACCGGCGGCGGCGCCGGTGTGGCGGACAAACCCCGCGCGGTTCAGATCGACGGGCATGGGAAGGACCTGCGCGATGGAGAGATTCGTCGCGGAGATCGAGGCGTTGGCGGTCTGCAATTGGAACGGCTGGATGCGAAGGGAATAGGCGGGATTCGAGGAATCCACCCGCGCCGGCAGTCCATCGAGGCGGATGACGAAGCTGATCCATTCGTTTTTCGCCCCGGCGAGAGTGATCGGCGATTCGAGCGGGCGCGGATGGACGGGATCGGTCAGGTTCACCCCCCGCACGCCCGGCGGGAGGTTGTTCGGGGAAACGCCCCGTCCGGGGGCGCAGCCGTTGGCGAGAGTCGCCAGGGCGATGAGCAGGATCGCCGCCAGCGGCGCATGCTTCAATAAAGGGGCGGGGGTGTGGATCACGTTCACATTCACGGTGGCCAGGCGCCTGGTTGGCGGAGGATCAATCTGCGGCAACATCCGCCCGGCGATGATGAGCGGACGACGGCATCGTGACGCAGAGTTTACCCAACGATTGGGGGATGGGGCAAATCCGGCGGTGGCTGGCGAGACCTGAGCGGCTTCGGATCGATTCAAAATGCCCCCGACGCCATTGCCGCGCGCCGCCAACGGGGTTGTAATCGGCCGCATGGCAACGCGACTGGCATTCATCGGTCTGGGGATCATGGGCGAGCCGATGGCGGGGCATCTGCTCAAGGCCGGACATCCGCTGACGGTTTTCACGCGAACCCGCGACAAGGCCGCCGGGTTGATCGGGCGCGGGGCGCGATGGGCGGCCAGCCCCGCCGAGGCGGCGCGCCAGGCCGATGTCCTCTTCATCTGCGTGCCGGACACGCCGGATGTCGAGGCGGTCGTCCTGGGAACCGATGGCATCGCATCGGCGGCGCGGCGGGGTTTGATCGTCGTCGATCATTCGACGATCTCCCCCAGCGCCACCCGGCGGATGGCCGATTTGCTCGCTCAAAAGGGGGCGACGCTCCTCGATGCGCCGATCAGCGGCGGCGATGTGGGGGCGAAAAATGCGACGCTCTCGATCATGGTCGGCGGGGAGGAGGCGGCCTATCGCGCGGCGCTCCCGCTGCTGGAATTGATGGGGCGCACGATCACCTGGTGCGGCGAAAGCGGCAGCGGGCAACTGACCAAGCTCGTCAACCAGATCCTCGTCGCCGTGACCAACCTGGCGGTCTGCGAGGCGCTGCGCTTCGCCGAGGCGAACGGGCTGGATTTGCCCAAGACGCTGACCGCCGTCGGCGGCGGGGCGGCCGGGTCGTGGCAACTGGCGAACCTGGGCCCGAAGATGGTGGCGGGCGATTACGCCCCCGGCTTCATGATCGACCTGCAGGCCAAGGACCTGCGCCTCGTCGGCGAGGCGGCTGGCGAAGCGGGCCTGTCGCTTGAGGCGACGGCGCTGGTCACCCGCCTCTTCGAGCGCGCAAGCAAGCAAGGCCGGGGGCGACAGGGGACGCAGGCGCTCTATGAAGTCGTCGCGCGCGGCGATGGCCGTGCGGGCGGATAAGAGGATTCAACACGGAGAACACGGAGAGCACGGAGGGAGAGGCGGGATGAGAACCCTCCCCGCGCCTCGGCGGCTTGGCGCGAGCCTCTTTTCCCTTCAAATTGGCGCGCCGAGCCGCGGAGCCGCAAAGGGAAGACAACGGGGGGAGATGGGCCGCCAAGGCGCGTGGAAGCGAAGAGATTGGCCGCGAAAGAACGCAAGGAACGTAAAGAAGAGAGCGTGGGCGGCGGGCATCTGGCCGGTGAAGTCGCGGAGTCCGCCCCGCGCAGCGCCCCTCGCACCCGCTCTTATCCCTCCCGGAGCCGTTGGCATCCTTCCCCCTCTCCGCGCCTCGGCGGCTTGGCGCGCGTCTCTTTTCATCCTTCATCCCCGTCCCCCCTCCGTGCTCTCCGTGGTCTCCGTGGTGAACCCTCATTCCCCGCCGGGATGGTGATTCTCCTCAATCCACTTGGACAGAATCGGGATCACCCGCCGCTCCTTGGACAATCCCGCCGCGTCGCCGGTTCGTTCATACAAGTCGGCCAGCAGTTCGTGGGCGCGCAAATCGTACGGGTCGATGTGGACGGCGCGCAGGGCATACGCCGCCGCCTGTTGAAAGTTCCCCTGGTCGCGGAGAAGGCCGGCGAGGCGCTTGGCGTAGCGGTTGTCCTTCAGTTCCACCTTGTCCAGCGCCTCGAGCTGCGCGATCGCCCTGGCCGGATCGTGCGCGGCGCGGGTCAGGTACAGCCCGGCCAGCCGCTGATGGGGAAGGGGATCCATCGGGCGCAGCTTCGCCGCCTGCTCCCAGACGCCCACCGCCTGGGCGTATTCCCGCCGGGCGATCAGTTCCCCGCCGCGGCGGGCGAGGGTTTCATATTCCCGCGTCGTCGCGGCGTCGTAGCCCCATCCCTTCACACGCGCGGTCGCCCACTCGTTGAAGTCCTCTGAAAACTGCGAGAGCGTCCGATGGAAGACCGCCTCGAACGCCTGTTCCTGACCGGCCCCGCCCCGCAGCTCGGCCAGCAGCCTCAATATCGCCGCATGCCCGTAGCGCTCGCTCATGTACAAACAGATCCAGTACGACTGGGCGTAGGCGAGCTGCCGATCCGCCGGTTTCTTCGGACGGACAAAGCCCCAGGTCAGGTTCTCGAGCGTGAAGAGTTTTTTCTTCGTCACCGCCTCATAGAGCATCGGCGCCCAGTCCCAGGGGATCGGCGCATGCTCCTCGCCAACGGCCAACCCCTCGGTCAGCCAGTGGGTGATCCGGTTGTCCGTCGCCGCCAGCGTCACGGTATGGGTGAACTCATGGCGGAGGACCCGCGACCAGTCATAGACCCCCAGCGTCCCCTCCCCCTTGCGCGGCGAGACCAGGGCGATGACCCGCCCCGTGCTCGCGCCCACCGTCCCGATCCACGGCGAGCCCGTCGTTCGCACCGAAAACGCATCGTGCGTCGGGAAGACTTCGATGTACGTCTTGACCGGCGGCTCAAACTGAAAATCCCCGCAGACCTGCGCGTAAACGCTCTCCATGTAATCGTTGACGTATTCGGCAATGACGGGATCGAGCTTGGCATCATACATCACGATGAAATGGGCGCTTTGCTTCGTCGCCATCTTCGCCATGTCATCGAGCAGGCGGAGGTAATTGGTCGCGCGGAGGTTGAAGGGATCGAGGACATGCGCCGCCTCCAGCGTGGCCCGGGCGGCATCCTCATCGCCGCTTTGCGTGTAGAGCAATCCCAGGTTCGTTTGCGGCTCGCTCCACCAGGGGGCGCGGGCGATGGCGATCTTGTACATCGCCTCGGCGCGGGGGTATTGCCGCATCGCCCCCAGGGCGTCGGCGACCTCGACGTACGCCGTCGCGTTGTCCGGATCGAGGGCATCGACGCGCTTGAGAATCGCCTGCGTCTGATCACTCTTGAGCTGGAGCGCATTGGCCGCCGCCGCCAGCCCCAGCGCCTCCAGATCGTCCGGCCTTTGCGAAAGAATGTTTCGCGCGATTCGTTCGGCCTCCCCCGGCCGCCGCTGTTGGATCAGGTTCCGGCACTCGAGCTTGTCGGCGAGCGTGGAATGGGGGTTGACCTTCCGCAGCGCGGCGATCGCCTTGTCCCCGCCATCAAAGTTGTATTGCGCGATCGCGATGCGGCCATACAAGTTGAGCAGCTCGGCATCGTTGGGGTTCCCCGCCGCCGCCAGCGCCAGCTCCTTTTGCGCTTCGGCGGCGTTGTCGTGGGACAAAAAGTAGTCCGCCGCCGCCACGTGCGCCGGCCAATACCCCCGGTCGATCACATCGTACGCCTTGACGAAGATGCCCAGGATCGCATCGTGCAGCCCGCGATTGTTCTGATACGCCCCCGTCAGCGTCGAGAGCCGGTCATACGCCCGCCCGACGAGCTCGACCGTGGCCGCATCGCTATTGAACGCCTCCGCCCCCCGCCCGATCCATTGGTCCATGAACTTTTGCGGCGCGGCGTCAAACCACCCATACGCCGCTTTCGCCGCCGCGAGATCGCCCACCCGCTCGGAGAACGCCCCCAGATAATAATGCCCGGCGATGGAATCGGGATGCGCCTTGAGCAGCTCATGCAGGCGCGCGATCGCCTCGGTCATCTTCCCGGCATCGGCGAGAATCCGCGCCGCCAGCACCCGCGCCTTTTCATTCCCCGCAATGGCCGGATCATCCAGCGCCGCCAGCGCCTCATCGCTCCTCCCCCGCGCCGATAGCGCCGTCGCTTTGATCATCGCGATCTCGGCGGCATCCCCGCCCCGCACGCCCGACAGCGTCATCAGCGCCAGCTTGTATCGCCCCGCGAACGCCTGCGCCCTGGCCTTGTCCAGCGGCGTGTAATAGGCCGGGTAATGCAGCGGCGGCAAATCCTCGGGCAGCTGCGCCTCGATCCAGACGCGGGGGATGCTGCTCTCCTCGATGATCCCACCGAGCGCCGGCGCGGCGGCCAGCGCCCCCGCCGCCAGCGCTGTCGCTCCCAGCATCAACCGTCCGATCCCGTTCACCACCGCCATCTCCTTGCGTTCCCCCGGCCCCCAACATGATATCCCATCGGCGCGGAGGAAACGAAGGATGAAGGACGCGAGGAGAAGGATGAAGGATGAAGGATGAGGGATGAGGGATGAAGGATGAATCAAAAATCCGTGGCATTTCTCCGCGCCTCGGCGGCTTGGCGCGAGTCTCTTTTCCCTTCAAATTGGCGCGCCGAGCCGCGGAGGCGCAGAGACGGGAAAGGGGACATCCAGGATATCCCCGCCCGCCAGCTCGTCCGCCGACCCGCCGCATGTTCCAAAAGCGTCAGCCCCGGCGAATCGCTCGCGGGGATATTCTGGATGTCCCCTTGATCTGGATTCAAGTTGAAAGAGGTCGTTTGAGAGTTGAAAGAGATCGTTCTCAAGTTGAAAGAGGTCGTTTACGAGTCGAAAGAGGTTGTTTTCAAGTCAAAAGCCATGGAAGTTAAGTCAAAAGCCATGGAAGTTGAGTCAAAAGCCATGGAAGTCAACTTGAAAGCCATCTCTT
The DNA here is from genome assembly GCA_964435775.1 of uncultured Tepidisphaeraceae bacterium. Taxonomy (GTDB): domain Bacteria; phylum Planctomycetota; class Phycisphaerae; order Tepidisphaerales; family Tepidisphaeraceae; genus CAYTAP01. The sequence goes on along the minus strand of CAYTAP010000066.1, from coordinate 1,946 downwards.
TTGACCTGCCCCGGCGCGGCGGGAGAACGTCCGCTTGGGGTTATTGGCCGGATAAACGGCATTTTCCAAATAATCCGATTTTTCGGTGAAGTCGGCCTTTCCTCCAAACGATGCAATAACGGTGCCCCGAACGCACCGCGCGCGTCATTCAACGAAGATGACGAAAAGGGGACATTCAGTCTGTAGGGCGGGCCTTGGCCCATCACCCTCCGGAGGGCCAAGGCCCACCCTACATCCTTCCCCGCGCCGCGGTCATCTCTCCCGTCGCGGGTTTCGGTGATGGGGAGGCCGGTGGGTTCACACCCGGCGGCGGGGGAGGGGCTAGCGGATCCGCTCCAGCGCCCCGCGGATCGCCCGGCGGGTGGGGCCGACGCCGCCGTGGGACTCATCCTCATCGACGATGCCCTGAAAGGTTCCGAGAATGTATTGGATGTCGTCGTCCTCGATGCCGTACAGGCGGAAGTAGGCCGCGTCCAGCTCGGCGCGGAGTTGCTGCCGCTGGGCCTCGTTCCACTTGACGATGCCCGGCTTGAACCCCGCCGCCTCGGCCAGCGGGCGCATGTCATCGGCGGTGCAGGTCAGACGCAGCACCCGCTCGCTGATCCACGCCTCGAGCGTCTGGCTCTTGTCCCACGGGCAGGTTTCCCCATAAGCGTCCGGCGGGAGGGTGGGGAGCTGTTCGACGATGAAGAAACTCAAATGAAGTCCGCCGACCTTCTGTCTTGTGACGAAGTCATAGGCCAAGCTGTTCAGGTTGGCGAGAAGGCAGGTTTCACGCCTCAGATCATGTGTAGTGAGGACTAGAGGGATGGGATGAAGAGCGGCGACGCATGGAATATACCCGGCAATCATCGTTCTTTGGTTCGTCGCACTCGTTACGTCCTTGTAACACATATAAGCGGGCTGGATTCGTCCGCGCATTACCTGCTCGACATCGGACCTGGCAATCCACCACCTCGGCATCGGCTCAAACTCAGGATTCATATGTTCGACGGTGGTGGTATCGACAGTCTGGCCCGACCTCGCCCAGTTTGTACGGTCATGGACGACGCTTGCCGCGCGGTGGTCATATGCTTGCAGCATCTTTGCTTCGTACAAAGGAAGCATCGCTTTGGTCTTCTTAATCCAGCGGTTGCCTGACTGATTAAAACTCAACGCGGCCAACTCATTTGGACTCTTGAAAAGCTCGGCAGCGGTATCATGGTCGAACATCCGCACGAACTTCACCCCCCACGGATTCCCTCCCGCCTTGCGCTGCTTGTCGATCAGGATGGGGATGCGGCGGTAGATCGCCTTGGTCAGTTCGGCATCCCGCTTCGTGCGGAAGATGGGGCAGGTGCGGGTGTTGGGGTTGACGAGCTTCAAATCCCGGGCGCTGAGGCTGATCTGCCTCTCCCGGATCGCCAAATCCTCGATTTCGTGGGCGAAGAAGACAAACTCGGCCGATTCATGTTTCACCGCCGGGCCGTTCATCAGGAGGATGGAGAACTTGAAGCGCCCGTCCACGTCCGGAAAGATCCCCCGCTTGTTCTCAAAGTCATAGAGGGCGACGAGGTTTTTCTTCTCGATCACATCGGCGAAGAAGTGTTTGGTTGTGTCATCGGTGGCGATGCCGCTGGGGACGAGCAGGCCGATCCGCCCGGCGGGGGCGACGAGTTTTCGCGCCAGCTCCGCGAAGAGCATGTAGGTGTTCACATCCCCCCGCGCGGTGAGGGGAAAGGCCCCGCAGGCGCGGACATGGGCGAGGGTTGTTTCGGCGGCGGCGGCGGCTTTCGTGAAGCGCTCAAACAAGTCGGGGCGGTCGGTTTCGGCGGCGGCAATCAGCTTGCGCCGCGTCGCGGCGTTGACGGCGGCGGCGATGTCCGGCGCGCCCAGGGCGAAGAACTCGCGCTGCTGGAGCTTCAAGCGCTCCCACGGCGGGTTGCCGATGACGGCGTCGAAGCCGC
>CAYTAP010000065.1:0-22326 GCA_964435775.1 uncultured Tepidisphaeraceae bacterium | reverse complement strand
CTGGCGCATGTTGTCGTCGCCCGCGTGGTCGCCGAAACCGGTTTGCCGTTTTTCCGGTTCATGGGCGAACCCTCGCAAGTCTATGACCACCTTCCGACGGGCATGCTGACGCCGCGCGATCTGTTCGTTTCGCAAATGGCGCTGGCCACGGGGCCGCTCGCGTCGCGCGAGAGCGTGATGGTCTTCGCCATGCACGGCCTGCAGGTGAACGAAGGCGTTACGCCCCCCGATCACCGTCGTCGCCATGGAGGCCTGCTTGCGCTGCTGGCATGGAGTTGGGTGCTGGGCCTTGTGATCGCCCTTTCCTCTTCGCTTTACTGCTATTACACCTACGCCATGCCGATTGCCGAGCAGGTGCAGGATGTGATCAATCCACACGGATCACTTTACGCGCCAAGCGCGCGTCTGGTTGCCCCACTCAAGCAAACCGTCGCCCACGGCGCGCCGCCGCCGCAGAATTATTCCTCATCGCTGCATGTCGGAATCGGCGCTGGCGTCACGGCGCTCCTCCAGATCGGCGCCTTGCGCTACGCCGCCTGGCCGCTCCTGCCCGTGGGTTACGTCGTTTGCTTCACATGGTACATGCAGATGGCGTGGTTCAGCATCTTCCTCGGCTGGCTTTGCAAGGTGCTTGTTGTGAGATTCGGCGGCATCCGGATGTATCAGCACGCCAAGCCGTTCTTCTTCGGCATCATCCTCGGCGAAGCGCTGGCCGCCGGCGTCTGGCTGGTCATCAACCTGATCCTCGCGGGCATGGGCCATGACTATAAAGTGGTGAACTTTCTGCCGATGTAGGGATTGCCGATTTTTGATTTTCGATTTTTGATTTGCGATTTGTGATTTGTGATTGAAGACATGGCACCGGTGGCCTTTCTTCCAATCAAAAATCGCAAATCACAAATCGAAAATTCACTTCATCGTTTCCGGATCAATCCCCTCGCCCGCACACCACTCCCGATAGGCCTGTGGGACGATTTCGCTGGGCTTGATCTCGCTGCGCCCGCCCCAGAAAACGCTCGTGTATGAAACCGCTATTCCGCACTTTTCAAGATGTTCATCAATCGCCTGTTTGTGCGCCAAGACCAGTTTCTTGTCCGTACCATGCGCCACGCCCATGATGTTGACGTTGTTGAACTCCGGGCCACCCTCGCGCCAATAGGCGTGGGTCATAATGTGAAATCGCCCCACCTCCCGCCCCGCCTCCATCTCACGACCTGATGGAACCGCCCAGTGAAACAGCGCATTGTACTTCGTCACCTGCTCCCCCGTCTTGAGCGGCTTCACATGCTCCAGAAACGTCGAAAACCGTCCGATCACCCCCCGCTCGTTCAGGCTCCGCGCCACTTGATGAAACGTTTTCAGTTCCACCCCCGCCTCCGCCGCCCGCGCCGCCCATAGCGATACATCATCGTCCTCCTCTTGCCTGTGATGGATCATCTCGCCATAGGCATCCAACTCCTCGGCGCCGAACTCCCGCTTCAGCGCCGTCAACACCCGCCAATCCAGATCGGACAACTCCACCAGCTTTGTATTGATCACCCGCGCCGGCGCATCCGACTTGCTTCCCGGCGTCATTCCTTTCCGTCGCACATGCCCCACCCCTAGCGCGAACAAACACGCGGCCGGCATCAACCGAAAACTGATCGCACCCGTTTTCTCCGCCAGGTACTTGGCATGCTTCTCGATGGAAAATCCCTGCGGCACTTTCAGCGTCGTCCAGAGCCGATATCGCGCCCCCGACACCGGCGCATCCGTCGAGCGAATGACAACGTGTCCGGAAAACGGATCTTCCTGATAGAAGTAATCGAACGCCGCATGGAGCTTCTCTTCAGGAACCTGCCACGCCACCAGCGAACCTCGCGCCAAACTGGTGGACAAGAGCGTCTGCCGCACCCGCCGAATCGTCCCGGCCCGCAGCATCGCCGCGATCCGCTCGATAACAAGCGCCGGATCAACCCCGGCCTGCGTGGCGATCACCCCCAACGGATCGGGCATGAACCCCTGAATCTTGTCTTCGGAAACGGAAAGAATCCGGGAGTTGATTGCGTCGGCGATCCCAACAGGAATTGCAGCGGTACTCATACTTGGCATCTTAGTACAAACACCCCCCGCCCGCGCCCATGAATACCCGCAATATCGCAACTCAAGTGGAAATGCCCCTTTTCTCGGCTCAGCGGAAATGTCCCTTGATGGGGCGCCATCAGCCTCGTGGCGCCTCCGCAGCGACCCCGCTCGACCCACGGTGACCTGAGCCAACACGCCCCTTTGCCGACAACGCCCCCGGCGCGTATCCTGTCCCATCTCATGGCCAAAAATATCAATCCCCGCTCCCAGGATTACGCCCAGTGGTATCTCGACGTCATCAAGGCCGCCCGGCTGGCCGATTATGCCCCCGTCCGCGGCTGCATGGTGATCCGCCCCGAAGGGTACGCGATCTGGGAGGCGATCCAGCGCGACCTCGACCGCCGATTCAAGGAAACCGGGCATGTCAACGCCTACTTCCCGCTGCTCATCCCGCAAAGTTTTTTAACCAAGGAGGCCGAGCACGTCGAAGGGTTCGCGATGGAGTGCGCGATCGTCACCCATTCCAAGCTGGAGAAGAAGGACGACGGCCTCAAACCCGCCGGCGAGCTTGAAGAGCCGCTGGTCATCCGCCCGACCAGCGAAACGATGATCGGGCACATGTACAGCCAGTGGGTGCAGAGCTACCGCGACCTTCCCCTGCTCATCAACCAGTGGGCCAACGTCATGCGCTGGGAACTGCGGACGCGATTGTTTCTCCGCACCAGCGAGTTTCTCTGGCAGGAGGGGCACACCGCGCATGAAACCGAGGCCGAAGCCCGCGAGGAAACACTCAAGATGCTTGATGTCTACGCGGACTTCGCCGAAAAGATTTTGGCGATCCCCGTCATCCGCGGCGCCAAGACCGACAGCGAAAAATTCCCCGGCGCCGTCACGACCTACTGCATCGAGGCACTCATGCAGGATGGCAAGGCCCTTCAATGCGGCACGAGCCATTACCTCGGCCAAAACTTCGCCAAAGCCTTCGACATCAAGTTTCTCGGCCGGGATCAGCAGCAGCAATTCGCCTACACCACCAGTTGGGGCGTCAGCACGCGGCTCATCGGCGCGATGATCATGGCCCACAGCGATGATGAAGGCCTTGTCCTTCCCCCGCGCGTTGCCCCGGATGTCGTCGCGATCGTCCCCATCTTCAAAACCCCCGAAGAAGAGGCGAAGGTGCGCGGCTTCATCGACCAATTGATCCCCGCACTCACCGGCCGACCCGATGGCGTCAAACGTTCCCGCCACGGCCTGGAGAGTTATCTGTTCGACCCGGCCACCGAGCAGCGCATCGTCGTCGATTTCCGCGATTCCCGCCCCGGCGACAAGCAATACCACTGGGAACAGCGCGGCGTCCCCTTCCGCATCGAGGTCGGCCCGCGCGACGTGGACGGCGGCACGTTCGTTCTCAAAACCCGCCTCGATCGCGGCAAGGCCGTCGTTTGCCTCGCCGATGTCAACGCCGCCTGGCTCCCCGCGCGGCTCAACGATGCGCACAACGCGATGTTCGAGAAGGCGAAAAACTTCCGCGAGGAAAACACCCGCACCGCCCATACCTACGATGAACTCAAACAAATCCTCAAGGAACACGGCGGCTTTGTGAAATGCTTCTTCAACCCCGACCGCCAGGCCGAGGAGCGGATCAAACAGGAAACCAAGGCCACCGTCCGCTGCATCCCGGCCGACCAACCCAATGAGGCTGGAACCGACATCCTCACCGGCCAGCCCGCCAAAACGCAGGTTCTCTTCGCACTGGCGTATTAGAGTGAACGACCTCTAAGCGGAGCGGATACACCGCCGAGACGCCGAGAGCGCGGAGAAGATCAATGCGCCACCAAGGCGCGAAGGCACAAAGTGAGAAGGGATTGGCCGCGAAAGAACGCAAGGACCGCAAAGAAAGAAGAGCAAGGAAAAGGGATGGCAAATCGAATTGAGAACGGCATCCCCATATCGATGTGCGACCCCTTGTCGGTCCTGCGTTGCGGACGCTCTCCGGCCATCGGGGGGCGGTACCCACCCTACTTGCTTGTGGTATGAGCGGTCTCGACCATGTAGAATGCCGCGATCAGATAATTGGAGAATTTGTGACACAGCCGAAACATCCCAGCAAAACCACGGATAAGAAGAAATCGAGCAAAAAATCGTCCGCATCGGCCCCGAACTCTTCCAAGGGTGCGCTGTGGACATTTCCCAAAAATACGCTGGAAGATGCGATCCGAATTGCCAAAGCCATTGAGGATAAATATGCTGGAAACCCGATTAAAGCCGAGGTCCTTGCGCCGGCCGTGGGCTTTAACCAACCCGCAGATCCGCGTTTTCGAGACCTATTGAAATCGGCAAATCAATACGGTCTTGTTTCTGGAAGCGGCACCAAAGCCACCATTTCATTGGAAGACATCGGTCGGAATATAACGACGCCGAGTACGCCGCAGGTGCGAAAGGAAGCGTTGGCGGCCGCATTTAACCATGTGGAGGACTTTAAAAAAGTCGAGGATTATTATAAGGGGAAGCGAATTCCGGAAGATGAGTATTTCCTAAACACGGTAACGCGCGAATGTTCAATACCGCGCGATCGTGCAGAGACGTTTGCCGAAATATTTGCCGCCAACCGAAAATTTCTGCAATCGTTTGCCGTTTCTCCCAGTACCGGCACGCTGCCCTCCGCTGCCGCGTCTGGCGAACATATCGCAGGCGATGATCAAGTGGCGCCCTCTCCATCGGACCACGGCCCGGTTCGTACTAGAGAATTTTTGGATACCTGTTTCGTAATGATGCCGTTCGGCAAGTGGTACGATCAATACTACAAAGAGATTTATGTCCCCGCGATCAAAGATGCTGGATTTGAGCCCGTCAGGGCGGATGAATTGTTCAGCACGGGAAGCGTAATGGAGCAAATCTGGGAAGAAATAAGCAAAGCCAAACTTTTACTTGCTGATTTGACAAACAAAAACCCCAACGTGTTTTACGAGCTTGGACTGGCGCATGCCGCGCGCAAGCCGGTCGTATTCACTTCCGGTAACCTCGAAGATATCCCCTTTGATCTTCGACATCTGCGCGTCATCACATACGAGGTTCGTGATCCGCAGTGGGGCGAGAAACTTAAACGCATGACCACCGACTACTTGCGCAACGCCGCAAAGGATCCGACAAAATCGATTCCACATCCGTTCCGCGTGAATGAAGGCGCGGACGAAACAGCCTAAGTTGTCGCGGGGAATGCCGATGGTCCGCAGTCAGGTAGGGTGGGCATCGCCCACCTGCGAACCATTCGCCGTACCCGCTGGGGACGCCGAAGACGCCGAAAGGGGACATCCAGAATATCCTCGAGAGCGATACGGGTGGGAATGAGGGTTCAGAAAATGAAGCGAGGTCTGCCGATGCGCCGCTATGCGGGGATATTCTGGATGTCCCCTTTCGTCGCGGTGTGGACATTGGCCATGCGCATGTTACTATGGTCGCGGAATTGGCGGGCCACGTCCCGCCATGCAACTCTCCCCCGGAGGTGTCCCATGCGAAACCAGTCACACCAGCACGACCAGCCCTGCTTTCGAGCGCACCAGTAAGCGCCAGCGCGGCTTCCCATCCGAAACGCACGTCAAACGCGGCGTGCGGATCGTTCATGGCGACAAGGAACTGCTCGAAAAGCTCGGCCGAAAAGACCCCTGCCCCTGCGGCTCCGGCAAATGCTTTCAAGAACTGCTGCCTGAAATCAGGCCGCTTTTGACGGCGTGAACCGCCATGACTACAGCCGCTGAACGCGCCGCGGCCATGCGGGGCGGGCATTGCGCCTGGGCGGCGCATTGACCGTTCCGCATTTGCCCCCTCACCCCGGCGTCGCCCATTTCAAACCGGCGATGCCGAGGATGATCAGGGCGATGCAGACCAGGCGCATCGCCCCGGCCGGTTCGCCGAACCAGACCAGGCCGACGACCGCCGCCCCCACGGTGCCGATGCCCGTCCAGATCACATACGCCGTCCCCAGGGGCAGCGTTTTCATCGCAAACGACAGGAGCACGAAGCTCAGGAGCATGACGGCAATCGTCCACGCGCTGATCCAGGGGCGCGTCAATCCCGCCGACGCCTTGAGCCCGCTCGCCCAGACGATCTCACACACCGCCGCCAGCAACAGATATACCCAGGCCATGGTTCCTTCCCGCAGAGGTGGAGGGTGCGTGGTCAACGTGATGAGTGATTCGTGATGAGTGATCAGAGGGCGGAGAACGCCTCACTCATCACGTTTCACTCATCACGTTTCACTCATCGCGCTTCACTCATCGCGCTTCACTCCTCCAGCACCCCAAACGGCAGATCCCCCCGCATCGGCGCGGGGCGCTCGTATTTCGAGGTCATCGCATGGGCCTTGCCACTGGCGGAGGAGTCGAGGAATCCCTGCATGGCGTCGAGGACGGCGAACGCCTGTTCGCCATTGGCGCGATGCTTGCGGCCGGTGCGGATCGCGGTGGCCATGTCGGCGGCGCCGACGGATCGGCCATATCCCTTCACAAACGCATGGGGCACTTCGCGCCATTCCTTCTCCCCCGCCCGCTTGATGTGCACCGGGCCGTCAAAGCCGTTGGGGTCAGGCACCCGAAGCGTCCCCTCTGTGCCGAAGACGGTGATCGGCTGCTTCCCATCGTAATTCCCATCCGTCACCGCAAAGCTCGTCATCATCACGCCCGTTGCGCCGTTCTCGAAATCGATCACGCCGGCGATGTGGTCGGGCGTTTCCACGGTGATCTTCTTGCCACTTTTGGGCTGGCTGGTGATCGTGCGCTCGGGGATCTGGATGCTGGCCGAGCCGCTGAGGCGCTTGATCGGCCCGAACAAATTGAGCAGCGCGGTGAGGTAATACGGCCCCATGTCGAACATCGGCCCGCCGCCGGGCTGGTAATAAAACTCCGGGCTTGGATGCCAGGACTCATGCCCGCGGCAGAGCATGAAGGCCGTGAAGCCAACAGGCCGGCCGATCAGGCCATCATCGATGACCTTCCGCGCCGTTTGAATCCCCGCGCCCATGAAGGTGTCGGGCGCGCATCCGACGCGAAGTCCCTTGCGCGCCGCCGCCTCGATCAATTTTCGCCCGTCCTCCCGGTCGATCCCCAGCGGCTTTTCCATGTAGGTGTGCTTCCCGGCTTCGATCGTCGCCAGCGACACCGGCACATGCGCCTTGGGGATCGTCAGGTTCAGAACGATCTCGATCGACTTGTCGGCCAGCAGTTCATCGACCGTGCAAACCTTCGGCACGCCATACTCCGCCGCCCGTTTCTCGGCCGCCTCGCGGTTCATGTCCGCGCACGCCGCCACCTCCACGTTCGGAAAGTTCTTCGCCATCCCAAAATACGCCGCGCTGATCGCCCCGCACCCAATCACGCCCATCCGCACCTTTTCCGCCATGACGCTTTGATCCTCGTTAAAGCAAGTACTTCACCAACCCCCATGCCGGGCAGCATATCGCACCGCCCGCCGCATGAACATATCCGCACTTCTCCATCCCGCCTCACGCCCAAGGCAACCGCATATGCGATTTTCCCCCTCTCCCGCGTACTCGCGGGGGAGGGCTGGGGAGGGGGCCCGACTAATTCTCGCCAAAGACCCCCTCCCTGACCCTCCCCCGGAGTACCGGGGGAGGGAATAAAACGCATTGCCATACATAAATGCGCTTGCCCTGGCAACGCGCCACACCCCTCAAAACTCTTCGCACTCGGTCACCTCGCGCCGCCGATCCATCGCCAGGTTCGCCAGCTTGTCGGCCAGTTCATTCTTCTCCCGCAGGTTGTGTGTGATCGTCGCGCGCGCAAAGCTCCGCAAGAGCCGCGTCGCCACCTCGTGCAGCGGTTTGAGCGTTGGATGCTTCACCCGATATTCCCCCTTCATCTGCCGAATGATCAACTGGCTGTCCCCGCGCACCGCGATGCTTTTGGCCCCCAATTCCCGCGCCGCCTCGAGCCCACCGATCAGCGCCTTGTACTCCGCGATGTTGTTCGTGCAATGCCCGATGAACCGCCCCACCGTCACCAGCGGCGTCCCATCGGCCGCCCGCACCACAAACCCAATCCCCCCCGGCCCGGGATTCCCCCGCGATCCGCCATCAAACTCCACCGTCAGCGTTTCTTCCATACGCCGGGTTGTAACGTCCCGGCCACATTGATTCCACTGTTCAATTTCGCGCGATGAGCTCCGCCCAAGCGAGCGATTCATGCAAATGGTCCCAACCTAACCAAAGCCATCTCACTGCCCGGAATGATCCGTCCCCATCTCCGACGCTAGATCCACCCCATTCTCATCGAACACCCCCAGCTCCTCCAGCGCCAGCAGCGCCGCTTTCTGTTCCGCCATTTTCTTATTCGGCCCCCACGCCCCGGCGAACCTGCGGCCATCGACCACCACACACACCTCAAAGCATTTGCTGTGGTCCGGCCCCTTTTCATCGACCAGTTCATACACCGGCGTCGCCCGCAGCGCGTGTTGGGCGTGCTGCTGGAGCACCGCCTTGTAATTATGCTGGTGCGAGTTGGCCGCGATGAGGTCGATTTTCGGCGCCATCGTCCGCAGGATGTATTCCCGTGCCGCTTCAAATCCCCCATCGAGGTAAATCGCCGCCACGATCGACTCATACACCCCCGCCGACAGCGAACTGGGCATCGCCGGTCGGGCGCTGATCCCCTTGCCGATGAGCAGCAGATCCGCCAAACCCGTTTCGATCGCCACCTCCGAGCACGTCTGCCGCGACACCACCGCCGACTTCACCTTCGTCAACTCCCCCTCCAGATACTCCGGATAACGCCGGTACAGTTCCTCGCAGATGACCAGATCCAGCACCGCATCCCCCAAAAACTCCATCCGCTCATTGCTGTGAAGCCGGCTGTCGGCGATCGAGGCGTGCGTGAGCGACTCGCGGAGCAAGTCGGCGTTGTGAAACGGATAACCGAGGATCGTCTCGGCGTGTTGACGGTCGGATGGGGTCATGGTTTTCGCACACTGGGTCATGAGAGTGGTTGATTGAGGCAAACCGTATCCGCCGGATTGAGCCTCTGTCAATGCGCGGCGAGGTTTCCTTGACAGTCTTTCACGTCATCGTGATAGTTGCCCAATCGAATGCAATTGCTCTGAAAAGACACAAATACTGCGGGAGTACCCTGTGAATCGACATATCGGATTGGCTGCGATGGGTGTGACGCTGGCGCTGGCCGGATGCGCTTCCAATGGCACGACGCCATCTCCGGATCATCATGCGGTCTCGCACGCGACATCGCCTGTCCCCACCAACTCCGCCGCATCCACCCGCCCGCTCGCATCCGTCAGCCCCACCGACGTCGTGGCGACGATCAACGGCCAGAACATCACGATGGCCGAACTTCAGCCCCCCTTGATGAAAGCATATGGCCTCAATGTCCTGCTCAACCTCGTCCAGTTGAACCTGGCCAAACAAACCGCCGCAAAAGAGGCGCAGATCGTCACCACCGCCGATATCCAGCACGAATACGACCAGACGATTGACAAGCTGTTCAGCCAGACTCAAAGCAAAACCCAGAATGATCTCGATGCCGCGCTCGCCAAGAACGATGCCGCCAAAATCGCCAAACTCCGCGAAGACCTTCGCCGGGAAAAGGAGCGGCTTCTCGATCAATTCCTCACGCAGCAGCACATCAGCCGCGCCGAGTTCATGCTCGTCATTGAGGCCAACGCCTACCTTCGCAAGATCGCCGAAAGCCAGATGCCTACGCTGACCGAAAAGAACCTCGAAGATGGGTGGAAGGCGCAGTACGGCGAAAAAGTCGTCGTCCGCCACATCCAACTGGCCAATCTTCAGGAAGTCGCGGCCGCCAAGGCCAAACTCGCCGCCGGCGAATCGTTCCCCCAGGTCGCCCGCGAGATGAGCCGCAACGAGCAATCCCGCCAGCTCGGCGGCGAGCTTCCCCCTTTCACGATGAGCAACACCAACGTCCCCGAGGAGTTCAAGAAAGTTGCCTTCGCCCTCAAGGTCGGCGAAGTCTCAGACCCCGTGCAGGCCGAGGGCTCCTACCACCTGCTCGAACTCGTCCGACGGATCGCCCCCAAGGCCGTCAAGTTCGAGGATGTGAAGGATGCCGTCCGCCAGGAGCTGACCGAGCGCTGGGTGCAGACCCGCGTCAATGATCTCCGCAAGGAACTCGGCGCGATCGCCCTCAAAAACCTCGTCATCGAAAATCCAACCCTCCGCGAGCAGTTCGAGGACCGCATCACCCAGCGTGACGGCGAAATCAAAAGCCGCGACCGCATCAAACGTGAAATCGAACGCCAGCGAGAAGAGCACCAGGCCGCCACCCGCGCCATCGGCGGCGTTGATAAGCGCCTCCTCCCTGCCACCGCTCCAGCAACCGCGCCCGCAACCGCCCCGGCTTCGCCCTGACTCCCGGCAACCCGCCCTGCCACCGCTTCCGCGACGGGTTCGGCCGCCTTCGCACCATTTGCATCGGGGAAGTGTGAAGAAGGATGAAGGATGCGCGGTTGCCTATAAAGCAACTGGCTAGTGGCAACGGACAACGGACTTCATTCCGCATTTCGCATTTCCTTTGTGCTCATTCGTGTCCATTCGTGGGTCAATTCCTCGCCTCATGGCGGACTCGGCGGCGAAATAAATCTTGACGACGCCCAATACTATGTGTAACATACTATCCATAACCGAGGTATACCATGCGAATTGAACGAGAACTGATGCGGGGGACCGCTCCGCTGGCCGTGCTGCAATTGCTCAGCGGCGGCGAGCGTTACGGGTATGAACTGGTGGAGCTTCTGGACAAGCAGACCGACGGCATCCTGGCGATGGGGCAATCGACCGTCTATCCCCTGCTGTACAATCTGGAAGCCAAGAACCTGATCGTTTCGCGGTTCGACGACGCCAGCGGCCGGCCGCGGCGCTATTACCGACTGACGGCCAAGGGGCAAAAGCAACTCGCGCGCGACATCACCCAGTGGCGGGCCTTGCTGACGGCGATGAAAGGGCTGGGGCTGACGGAGCCCCACACCGGAGGCGCGCTATGAATGATGCGATCCCCTCCGATCAACCGGCGGCCATCGCCGGGCGGGCTGAAACGATCATCGAACAAAGCGGCCTGCCCAGGCCGATCCTCTCCCTGCTCCTTCAGGTCATCCGCCACACGCGCCTGTGGAAGTCGGAAAAGGTGGCGGTGGCGATGGAGCTCATCGCCCACTTCCGCGACGGTCTGGACGCCGGGCGCTCGGACGACGATCTGGTCGCCACGTTCGGCAGCCCCATCCTCGTCGCCCGCCTGACCCGCCGGGCCAAGAAACGCAACCGCCCGCTCTGGTGGTGGGTGTGGCATCGCGCCTGGCAGGGATTGCTTGCGCTGCTGGTGATCTATGTCGGCTCCGGCCTGCTCCTGTCGCTGCGCCATCCGCATGTCAGCGTTGATTACGTCGCACGACTGAATGCGCCAATCGCCAGCGTGCCCGCCGACCAGAAGGCCTGGCCGATCTATCGAGCCGCGTTGTTGTATGAGCGGCAACACAAGATCACCACGGATAGCGAAGATGATTTCATTGCGAAAGATGCCCAGGGCAAGGACTTGGACCGCCAACTGCGCCCCACCGATCACGACTGGAACCGCGCGCTGAAAGTGCTGGACAAACACAAGAACCTGATTGACGCCGCCCGTGCCGGCGGCCTTAAGCCCTTCCTTGGCTTGCCCGCGCTGCCGCGGGCCGACTTCAGCGCGCAAGACCGCGAAGCATTTGGGATGGAAGAGCATCCAAGCGACTTCATGGATATTCCGCCGTTCGCGAGCGGTTCGATGATCTCCGTATTGCTTCCACAGCTCAATGACATATTTCGTATGAAAGACCTGCTGGCGATGGATTGCTGGCGGGCGGCATCTGAAAACGATCCGGCACGTGTTGTTGCGAATTATCGGGCGATGCTCGGCTTGGCTCGTCAAAGCGCGGAAATCCGGCTACTGGTCTGCCAATTGGTGGGTGTGGGGATAGCCCTGAAGGCGGACCACACGCTTCTGGAACTGAATATTGCGTATCCTGACATCCTGAACACGCACCGGGTGGAGATCATCCACGACATGTCCGCTGTCCATGACCTGTTCGATATCGATCTCTCAGGCGAAAAAATGGTGATGTTGGACATGGTGCAGCGAACGTACAGCGACGATGGACATGGCAGCGGCACATTGACGCTCGATGGTCTGAAATTTTTGAACTTGCTTGTGCCGAGCGATATTGGTCAAGATCAACACGAGAGATCTCGCAACATCACCGGATTCGTGCGCGAAATCACGCGCTTGCCGACGATGGTCGCCGTCTCCGCCTCACGAAGAGAACTCACGGATAAAATCAACTTGATGTACGGCGCAATGCAGCAGAGCACTCGTCGCCCGCTTTGGGAGCAATTGCACGATCCATCCCCCAATCTTCACACGGCCCAGGCATTGAAGTCGGCGCGTGGGGGAATGCAGTATCTGCTCCTGTCCCTCTTGATGCCCTCCATGGGCAAGGCCGGCCAACAGTTCGCCATCGACAAGGCGGTTCACGAAGCCGCCATGATCGCCCTGGCCATTGATGTTTATCACAAGCAGCGCGGCGAATACCCGAAAACGTTGGACGATCTTGTCCCGCAGTACCTCCCCGCCGCGCCGCTGGATGCCTCAACCGGGGAGCCCCTGTGCTACCGCCTCAAAGACGGCCGACCACTTCTCTATGGCCGGGGCAGGGACGGCAAGGATGACGGCGGCGTGTGGAAGGGCAAGCGAGACAGTTGGCCGAAAGTGCCGGAGGCGGGGGATTGGGTTCTTTATCCGCCGCAGTGAGCCCGCAGGGTGGTCCTTGGCGCGTCAATGATTGCGGTGGGCCAAGGCCCATCCTACTGCTGCGTTTTCGCAAGCGTCAGCCCCGGCGCATTGCTCGGGGATATTCTGGATGTCCGCCTTCCCTCTGCTCCACGCGCAACCGGTCCAAGGAAACGGTAGAGGTCGACAGCCGTTCCGTGCGCCGGACGCCATCAGTCACGGCGCACCGTGACTGATGGCGACGGCC
Organism: uncultured Tepidisphaeraceae bacterium; assembly: GCA_964435775.1. Lineage (GTDB taxonomy): Bacteria > Planctomycetota > Phycisphaerae > Tepidisphaerales > Tepidisphaeraceae > CAYTAP01. The sequence goes on along the minus strand of CAYTAP010000065.1, from coordinate 9,222 downwards.
GACCGACGGAGCATCAGCCTGTGGTTACAGAGGCTAATCGCACCCGGCGTTGAATCGATCCACAGACGCCCAACAGCCCCAGCAGGCCAGCGCCGGCCCAGGCGGCCGACGGCAGCGGGATCGCCGTCACGGGCGGAGCGGCCACCGGCGACACCAAGGCATACACCGTGCGGCTGGAGTGATGGGTTTCCGTGGTTGTATTCGTGACGGTGACGATCGTGTCAGTGAGGGCAACCCAATCGGAGGGATTGGCAGAATCACCGGTCACATAGTCCACGCCAGCGAATTTCCCCGGCTCCACTTCGACTTGCTGGTCCGTCTGGCTGGTCATGCCCAGATCAACCACCGACAGGTCAAACCCCACCAGCGAGACCTGCGTCTGGTCATCAAAATCAAGCCCGCCAGCAAAATAGAACGGCTGCTGGTAATTCAACGCGTTGATCGGCGAGCCGGGTGCGGCTATGACTTGGCTCAGAAGATCATTGAACTGCACATCGCCGGGCCCGATCGGGGGCGTCACCGACGGTAGCAATTGCCAGACCAGAGTCGTCTGAACATCGTGCTCGATCTCGGTCCTATTGATTGTGTTGATGGTTATGCTTGACGGGTCGGATGACGCCGCTGATGCGGAACCCGACACACCCCAAAGCCCAACACCCGCCGCCAATGTCATGGCGGTTAAGATCACTTGGCCCTTCATCCCTATTCTCCCGTTCCTAGCCGGCCAGAATCACGACGCGCCACAAGGCTGACGGCACCGTGCCGTATCACCGTCTGCAACCTGGCAAACACAGGAAACACTCCAATGACACATGCGGAGTGTACCACATGACCTTGAAATGTCAATATCGTAACCTAAATGTCTTGAATTATGACCCAAGTGAGTAGGGTGGGCACCGCCCACCGCCCGGCCGGACGAGGACAAAACGATGGTGGGCCGTACCCACCCTACGAAGCTAAATGTCTTGAATTATGGCTCAAGGTGGGCCAAAGGTAGTTTGCAAGGTCGGGGTTGCCACACGATGTCAAATGGCTGAGCTCGCCGGAAGGCAAGACTCGCGCCACTCATGTATTTGTGTCGCGCGGTCCGGGTTGGTTACACCGCCTGCGGCTGGCGCTTGTCATTTTTGGCCGGCTTGGCGCTGCGCGTCTTGGCGTGCGCCATGGCGGCCTGGATGAGGCCCATGAACATCGGCTGGGGGCGCAGGGGGCGGCTGGTCAGTTCCGGGTGGGCCTGGGTGCCGAGGAAATAGGGGTGGACGGTTTGGGGGAGTTCGAGGACCTGCATGATCGGCTGGCCGGGCGCTTTGCCGCTGAAGATCAGGCCGTGCTCCTCGAGGGCGGGGATGTACTTGGGATCGACCTCGTAGCGATGGCGAAAGCGGAGGCGGATTTTCGCGGCGTCATCAAAGAGATGGGATACGAGGCTGCCGGGCTTGAGATCGACATCCTTGCCGCCGAGGCGCATGTTGCCGCCGAGGCCTTCGATGATTTTCTGCTCGGGGAGAATATCGATCACCGGCCCTGGGGTGTTGCGGTCGAACTCCGTGCTGTTGGCATCCTTGATCCCACAAACGTTGCGGGCGTATTCGATGACGGCCATCTGGAAACCGAGGCAGATGCCCAGGTAGGGAAGCTTGTTTTCGCGGGCGTGGCGGATGCACGCGATCTTGCCCTCGGTGCCGCGGACGCCGAAGCCGCCGGGGACGATGATCCCATCGCAGTCGGCCAGCTCGGCGGCGACGTTTTTCGCATCGACCTGCGAGGTGTCGAGCCAGCGGAAGTTGACGTTGACGCCCAGGTGAACCGAGCAATGCTCGCCGGCCTTGATGATGCTCGCGTAGGCGTCGCGGAGGCTGGTGTATTTGCCGGTGACGGCGATCGTGACGCTCTGGGTCGCCTTGCCGATGCGATCGACGAACCAGCGCCACTTGTTGCGCGCTGTGTCCTCGGCGCGCTGATTGACGCGGTCGTGCAGGTCGAGCAGCGTGAGGACCTCTCGGTCCATCCCCTCCTCATGGAGCGATTCGGGGATGAGGTAGATGCTTTCGACATCGTGCATCGAAAAGACCCGGCGCATGGGGACGTTGGTGTACATCGAAATCTTCTGTCGCACGGTGTCGTTGACGGGGTTGGCGGCGCGGCAGGCGATGATGCTCGGCATGATCCCCATTTCCATCAGGCGCTTCATCCCGAGCTGGGCGGCCTTCGACTTCTGCTCGCCGAGCGTGCCGGGCTCGAGCACATACGTCAGGGCGACGAAGACAACCGCCCCCTCCCCTTCCTCGTAGGCGAGCTGTCGGCAGGCTTCGAGGTAGAAGGAGTTTTCATAGTCCCCCACCGTTCCGCCGACTTCGACGAAGACGACATCGGCATCGCTGCGGGCGGCCAATTCGCGGAGCTTGAGCTTGATCTCGCCGGTGACGTGGGGGATGACCTGCACATCGCGGCCGAGATAGCCCCCTTCTCGCTCTTTTTTCAGGACGGCGGAAAGAATTTGGCCGTTGGTGACGAAGTTGGCGGCGCCGAGGTCCTGATTGAGCAGCCGCTCGTAGGTGCCCAGGTCCATGTCCGTTTCCATGCCGTCGTCGAGGACGAAGACCTCGCCGTGGCGATAGGGGTTGAGCGTGCCGGAGTCGATGTTGAGGTATCCCTCCATCTTGATCGGCGCGACTTTCATCCCCTTGTCTTGCAGCAGCTTGGCGAGCGACGAGGAGAAAATCCCCTTCCCCAGCCCGCTCATCACGGTGCCGACGACGACGACGTAGCGGTGATGCCCCTTGCGATAGCCGCGGGGCATCGGGGTGTAAAACTCGGTCTCCTCCTGCGATTGTCCGATTTTGGCCAGTAGTTCTTCGTTGCTCATGGGGGTGTCCGTGGTCAGGGGTCCGTTGTCCGTGGTCAGACTTCGACGAGCCGGGTCGAGTCGTGGCCAGTGGTCAGTGGTCTTTTTTCCAGCGCTGAACGAACGCGGCATATTGCTCCGGGGTGTCGATACCGTGCGTCGCGCGGCTCACGACGAGCACGCCGATGGCGCATCCATGCTCCAGGGCCCGCAACTGCTCAAGCTTTTCGGTCAATTCCAGCGGCGTCGGCGTCCATGCCGCGTACTCAAGGAGGAAGCTGCGATGATACGCATAAATCCCCAGATGCAAATAGTGCGGCGGCGCGGCCGATGAAGTTGGGTCACGATGGAATGGAATCGGCGACCGCGAAAAATAAATCGCCCGGCCATCCAGCCCCAACACCACCTTGACGAGATTGGGATCGTTCACATCCGTCTGCGCGGCGAAAGGCGTGGCGGCGGTCGCCATCGGCTCGCCGGTTTGTTCGAGCCGGGCGATGAGCGAATCGATTATTTGCGGCTCGATCTCCGGTTCATCCCCCTGCACATTGACGACGATATCATCGCCAAGGGACTGGGCGACTTCGGCCACGCGATCGGTGCCGCTTTGATGACTCGCGGCGGTCAGGATGCAGCGCGTCCCAAACGGCTCAAGCGCCGCCGCGATCCGCGCATCATCCGTGGCGACGATCACTTCGCGGACACGCCGGCATCCTTTCACGCGATCGACGACATGCTGGACCAGCGGCCGGCCGGTCTCGGCGGCGAGAATTTTGGCGGGGAAACGAGTCGATCCAAAGCGTGCGGGAATGACTACCGTCGCGGCCAAGGTGGCACCTGTATTGGCGTGTGATTTCGCGGACTCCAACCCGCGTGGCGACTCTACTCGCCGGCGCCAAACTCGTCAAATCGGCGCTGGTTGAGCTCTGCCTAAATGAAAAAACTGCTCGCCATCTGCTCGCCATGCAGGCCGCCAGCAAGTCGAGATGACGCGGTTCAGAGGAAAAATAACCACTGATAAACACGGATGAACGCAGATAAGGCGAGAAAAAAAGAGTTTGGGTCGGACCCGCCGGCGATTCGGGAGGTGGGATCACAACTATCCGCGAGTCCTCGAATTGATTGGCGGCCTCAATGAAAAGCATCCCAATCCTTTTTTTATCTGCGTTCATCCGTGTTCATCCGTGGTTGATAATCTTTGTGGGCTGCGGTAGCCCCAAAGCCTTCAAGACGGACATGGCCCCATTCGTTTCCCACACCAACCGTTCATCAGGAACCTATCCCTGGAGGAATTGATGTGGCATAATCACCTCGCAAACAGGAGAACACATGGCGACATCACATATTCAGCCCCGAACACAACGCCAGTCTCCGAATCGGCACTTGGCGAAGTTCTCTGGCGCCTTGGTGACGGATTTCCGCCATCTGGGGCGCAGGGCAAAGCGCATTCTGAAAGCACATGGCGTGCGGTCGGCACGATATGCCGCGAAGCGTCAGATGGCGGCGCATCTGAATGTATAACCATTCGTCCTGCTGGATCGCGCCGCGATTATCGTGGCCCGTATCGTCTTTGATCGAATGCTTTTGATGGGGCAGCGAGGTTCGCCGCGCACGATGGCCGCTCGCCGGCGGATTTATTGGCAGACCCATGTGGCATTTTCCCTATAATGCATATATGGCCGATTTTGATCCCGCGACGACCGCAACGCTGTCCCGAGACCATCCGGCCACGCAGCCGTCGGGGGGGGAGGCGGGCGTCTCGAGCGGAGTCAACATCGCGCCGGGGAGCGATGATGATGGGTGGGTCGTCCCCGACCCGGTGCAATTGGAGGATGGGTCGCGGATTCAGCTTTACAAGGATGGGGAGGCGCTGCACGCCGCGTACGAGGCGATCAAGTCGGCCAGGCGGCGCATTTGCCTGGAAATCTACATCTTTCACAGCGATGAGACCGGATGGGCGTTTTGCGATCTGCTCTGCGGGAAGGCGCGCGAGGGGGTGGCGGTTTATGTGCTGTATGATTCATTTGGGTCCATGGACACCGATCCGCGATTGTTCGAAAAGCTGCGGAAGGCGGGCGTGCACCTTCAAGAGTTTCATCCAGTCTGGCCGTGGCGGTGTACGTACAGTTGGCGGCCGGTCAACCGCGATCATCGCAAAATGCTGGTAATTGATGATGAGGTCGCGGGGCTGGGGGGATTGAATGTGGGGGCCGAGTATGCCGGGTCGTGGATCGTCGCGGGAAAAACGCCCGGCGATCCGTGGCGGGACAACGCGATGGGGATCGTCGGTCCATCCGCCCGGCCGCTGCTGGAATCCTTCGGCAAAACATGGCAATACGTGACCCGCGGGGGGCGCATCCGCCGGTGCGAGTTTCAGCACAACCTCGCCATGAATGAACCGGGGATTGGGTTGCTGGCGAGCACGCCGACGCTCGACAGCCCGCTGGCGCCGATGATGACGGAGTTGATCCGCGAGGCGAGGGAGAGCCTTTGTCTGACGATGGCGTATTTCGCGCCGGCGGATCCACTCATCGAAAAACTCTGCCGGGCGGCCAGGCGCGGGGTGCGCGTGCGGCTGATGCTGCCGGGAAAAAGCGACGTGTCGCTGTTTTTAACCGCTGCGCGATCCTTTTATGAAACGCTCATGGCGTCGGGCGTGGAGGTGTATGAGCGGCAGGGCGCGGTTCTTCACGCCAAGACGCTGGTCATCGACGGGCGCTTGTCCGTCGTGGGATCGGCGAATCTGGATTATCGAAGCGTGGAATACAACTGCGAATTGTCGGCCCTGGTCAACTCCGAGGCCTTTGGGCGGCAGATGGTCGATTTGTTCGAGCATGATGTGATGTACGCGAAAAGAATGTCACTGAGCGAATGGCGACGCCGGCCGATGCGCGACCGATTGACGCAGTGGGCGGTGAGCCGGACGCGGTATTTGTTGTGAGATGATGTCCGTCGCTTACGCTTCCGGCACGTAGCGTGGCGCGCGATCAGGGCGTGGTGGCGACAAGGGTGACGACGCCGTAGCCGGGAACGGTGACGGCAACGCGCCCATCGGCCACGGGGGCTTGCGATGTTCGCCAGAGGCTCTTGTCGGCGGATGTGTAGGCGTCGAAGGGTTTAGTGGAAATGAGCTTGGCGGGGATGCTGATTGTGGCGGGTTGGGGGTTGGGGGATGAATTGACGAGGACGATTGTCAGGGTGTGCTGGGTGTCGTGGACAAAGGCGCTGGCGGTTACGGCCGGATCGCCGGTGACGTGCGTATCGATCCGCACGGCATCGGGGCGGATGAACTTATAAAAATGCTTGGCGGCGACGTACTTGGGGCTGTCCGCCATGGCGCGGGTGCCGGTGAGGGTGGCAGTCGTGGTGTGGGATTGCTCGGCGAATTGCCAGTAGATCCACGCGCTTTGTTGGCCGGTGGTGAGTGCTTGTTGGATTTTGAGAGCGATGGAGAAGCCACCGTTGCCGGGGAAACCGTCGGCAGGAGCGAGCCAGGCGTCGGCCTCGCCACTGGTCTCCGTCATCCAGGAGCGCTTGTTGAACGCAGTGAATCCTTTGACGTGTTCCGGCAATCCGCGCTCCGGGGCGGATCGCCACCCGTCGGCCCACCAGCGCCATTGCACGGGATCGGCGCCGACGGCGGAGCTTCCATCGGGCGCGTAGCCGTGGATGCAGAACAGATCGATCGCATTCATCGCCTCGGGGTCTTTTGAGAGTGCGTCGAGGTATTGGAGATTTTTGCAGGTGGCGCGATCCCCGCCGCCGTATTGCCACAGCGCCCAGGCATCTTTACCAAGCACATCCTCCGGGCCGGCGATGCGGATCGTTTTGAGGTCGTCATATTTATCGAACTCGGCCCGGATCGCCTTGACCGCCGCGATGTATTGCGAGGCCTTGGGATAGGTGCAACTGTTATAAAACTCCGGGAAGTTCACCTCATTTTGAATACTGATCGCGTGGAAGTGAACATGGTTGGCGTCCTGAATTCCCTTGATATACGCGGCCGTCGAGCGGGCGAACTGGGTGAGGGCGGAGGTTGGACCCGTGCCATCGTTGAAGACTTCAAGCGGCTTGCCGGAGACATCGACGCTGCCGCCTGAGAAGTTGCCGCCCCAGATGAAGGGAAATGGCGTGCCCTTGGCCGGCATAACCGCCGACCCCCCTTCCCAGACATCACCGTTGGCTTCCTTCACCCAGGGCGCCGGCGACCAGATCGAGCCGTAGAGCTTGAGATCGCCTTCGTCCTTGTGTCGTTTCAATCCGGCGCGGAACATCGCCAGCGCGCCGTTTTCCCAGACGTTGAACTTTTTAATGTTGGCGTGGATGTCCGGAGCCATGACGGCGATCATCGCCTTTCGGCCGCCGAAAGCGCGGGAGTAATCGGCCGGGCCGGTATAGGTGCGAACGTTGTTGTGATCCGGTCCGCCGGCGGTGGCTTTGTTGACCGGCGAGCCGGGGGGAAAGGTGAGGATTTTGGCGTCGTTGTAGAACCAGGGAGAGATGTAATTCATGCCGCTGTAGCGGGGGATGAAACGCGGCGTGAGGTCCATGCGGACGATCGAAGCGCCCAGGTCATCGAAGTAGAGCGCCTGCATCTTCGGGTTCTTGCCCAGATCGTTGCCGATGCAGGTTCCGAAGCCGTCGATCACCTGACGCCGGCCGCCGGGGGAATCATCGAGGGTGATGATGGCGGGTGCGCCGAAGATCGGCGCCGAGGTGAAGAGGGACAGCGCCGTGGCGAGCAGACAAACCGCGCCGATGCCGCGGAAGATCGTTCGTGCGATGGAGCAGCGCGTCGATGGGCCCATGGCGATGTCGGCCGGTCAATCCAGCCAATCCTTTTGCTTGAGGCGTTGGGGGACATACTCCTCGGTGACGTAGCTGATGTCCTTGGTGATGAGCGATTCGACTTCCATCTTGAAGCCGTTGTCGAGCATCCGCTGGATTTCCTTCTGCCAACCCTTGTGGTCCTTGAACCACGGGTAAGCGGCGATTTCACGCGCCCGCTTTTTGTCATTGTCGTTGAGCTCGATCTGAACGTCATCGCTCAAGTCGCATTCCTTGTAATCCTTGGATCGGACGCCGAGAAACTTCGCCTGCGGAATCGCCAGCCGCTCGCTTTCAAATGCCAGGCTGATCGAACCCTGCTTGATGACGCTGTAGATGTAATGCCCCCACGGGTCGCAGTCGAGCAGGCAATAGATCGGCAGGCCGAGTTCCTCGTTGAGTCGGCGGAGCAGGCGACGGACGCCGCGCGGGGGCTGGCCGGAGCCTTCGGTCAGGATGCAGTTGTGCTTTTCCCAGAAGCGATCCTCGTTGAATCGTCCCCACACGGTGTCCTTTTCAACGTGCAGGACGAACTTCGCCTCGCACTTTTTGAACTGGATGACATCCGGCTCGGTGATGCTGGGAACGGCGTAGCCGCCGGAGCCCATCCGGCGGCAGTCGATCTCGTCGCCGCTGTCCACGATGGTGATGTTGCCCACCATCGTCCCGCGCTTCTTGGCATAGACATGCAACTCCTCTCGCAGCGCGCCGAGCGACACTTCAAGGTCTTCGAGCACGCTGTCGGATTCATCCTGGGCGGCGAAGGTCTTTTCACCCTTGGTCCCTTGGATCGTGTGGAGCGCCTTGTAGAACATGCCGCGGAGGCTGAGCGTTTTCTCGGCCTCGATGAGCTGCTTGATGCTGTCGCCGTGGAGGACGGTCTGCATGAACTGCTTGGCCTGGTTGAGGTTGAACAGCTCACGGGTGGAGACGGAATCGCCCATCTGGAGGATGCCGCGTTTCTTGTTCCAGAGGGTGTTGGACCGGGTGCGCTGGGGGATGGCGACGGAGATGTCGCCGCCTTTGAACGCGCTTTTGCTCACGCCGTCGGCCAACTTGACGATCTTGCCGAGCGTCGCCTTGTCGCGCTCGCGAATCCGCTTGTTCACGCGGTCGGTGGTTTTGGTTGCTGCTTTCTTTGCCATGGAACGTATTGCCTCTTTGTGTGTGTCTGTGATGTCCGGTCAGTCCTGGTGAGTCAGGGAAGCCTGCCGCCCAAAGCACTGGATTCACCGCAGAGACGCAGAGGACGCAGAGGGCATGATTTTTCATTTTCCCTAACGTTGTGAAGTCCTCCCAGCCGCCTCCGCGATCTCTGCGTCTCTGCGGTGAATCTCTTTCAGAACCCTTGGAACTGCGGCCGAGAATCATACGCCGCAGCTCTTTTGAAATCCTAAAATAACCCATCCCCGTCATCCGAAGGCTTCTTTTTCTTCGCCTTCTTTCGCTTGCTGGTCAGCTTGACGACATCGCCGTCGGAATCATCCGTCGCGGATTGTGTGGACTCATCGGCATCGGAGGATTCGTCCGCCAGATGCGCGGCGCGGCTT
>CAYTAP010000064.1:11731-22631 GCA_964435775.1 uncultured Tepidisphaeraceae bacterium | reverse complement strand
GAGCCGTCGCCCGCTTGGCCATCGCATGGCGATTGAGAAAGAGTCCCCCCCGCGTCGGATAGACGCCCATCGACAGGTTTTCCGCGATGCTCAGGTCGGGGCAGAAGGCGAGCTCCTGATGAACCATCCCGATCCCCGCCCGCCGCGCCTCGGCCGGCGAGCGCAGCGACACCTCCTGCCCATCCAGCACGATTCGTCCTTCGTCCGGCCGATGAATCCCCGCGAGAACTTTCCCCAGCGTGCTCTTGCCCGCGCCGTTTTCGCCCATCAAGCCATGACACTCCCCCCGCGCGATCGACAGCGACACATTCTCCAGCGCCACGACGCCGGCGAAGCGCTTGGTGATGCGGTCGAAGGTGATGAAGTCGTCACGGATCATTTGCTGATGACCGCCAAATGGATTTGGATTTTGCGTTGACGACCTCAATGGGTCAACCGTTTCGCCATCTCACCGCGGGGATTCGGTGGGCCAACGGCATTCACTGCAAGATGAATCGACGTCCGTCGCCGTTTGGCGTTCGGAAGAGCCTTCGCAAAATAGCAGTTGACCATCACCCTTTAGGTGATACACTGTAACGGTGAACGTGCGGCACGCCGATGCAATGCTGGAGCGTCTGGAGTCCGACCATGACTTTCGAGTCAAGAAATATGGCCCGGACATCATCAAAGCATTTCGGCGGCGGATGGCGACGATTCGCAGCGCGCGGGATGAGCGCGATTTTCACGCGCTCAAGTCACTGCATTACGAGAAATTGAAAGGCAACCGCGCGCATGAACGTTCGATGCGGTTGAATGACCAGTTTCGTCTCATTCTGCGGATTGAGGTTCAAGCGGATGGGCGAACGGTCGTCGTTGTGAGCATCGAAGATTACCACTGACAGGAGTTGAACATGGCCCGATATTTCAAACCCGCCGAGGTGATCCATCCCGGTGAAATATTGAAGGAGGAGCTCGATGCGCGGGGCTGGAGCCAAACTCAGTTTGCCAGGATCATCGACCGGCCGCTCCAGGCCGTGAATGAAATCGCCAATGGCCGCAAGCGGGTGACCGCCGCAACCGCAAAGGCGTTCGGCGCGGCCCTCGGCACGAGCGCGGAACTGTGGGTCAATTTGCAAGCCGCGCACGATCTCCACACGGCGGCAGAGCCGGACCCGGCAATCCGCCGGCGGGCGAAGGCGATTGCTTAGGTGGTTTATGAAGAGCTACGTCACGTTCACTCAAAATCACGGCCACGGATCGAAAGTAGCAAGTAGGGTGGGTACCGCCCACCAATGGCCCGGCGGCATCTTCAAACACCGGTGGGCGATGCCCACCCTACGGGACTCGTTTTACTTCCGGCGGACAGTCGATACACCGACACATGCGACGGCGATTCCTCGGTGAACTTACCGCCGACCCAATCGGCATGTCGTGACTCCAGTTCAAACCCGGCCAGTTGCGCCATGAGGTCGAGTTCCGCGGGCCAGATGTAGCGGTGCGGGCTGCGGAACAGATGAGCCTCACGTCCCTCGCCGAAGTGAAAGTGATGTGAGACGACCCGTTGGCGCACGACGTCGTAGGTATCCAACCCGGTGTAGCCGGACTCGGATCGGCAAACGATGGCGGATTGTCCCGGCGGGAGCTTGCGCAATTCAGGTACCCAGAGTTCAATCACGAAACGCCCGCCGGGGCTAAGATGGCGGGCCGCGTTGCGGAAGCACGCGACCTGCTCGCGCTGAGTCAGCAGGTTGGAGATTGTGTTGTAGACAAGGTAAACGACCGTGAACGAGCCGGGTACGACAGCAGTTGCCATGTCACCGAGGATCACCGGGATGGCTTTTTCGCCAGCCTTTGTGCGCAACTGATCGATCATCGGGCGGGACAATTCGATACCGGCAACGGGCACGCCGCGCTTCGCGAGCGGCACGGCGATCCGTCCCGTCCCGATGGCAAACTCCAACGCGGCGCCACCGCCGGCGAGTTCGGCCAGGCGATTCACCGTTGGCTCCAACACCTCTGCCGCGAACATCCCCTCGCCAGGCGTGTCATATTGCCGAGCGACGTCATCATCCCAGATCGCATCCTGTAGCATAAACGGACATCCTATATGAAACCGCTTCCTTACAGGGGCGAAATGAAGGGCGCAGCTCTTCATCACCATGGGTCATTCCGTTTCGTATGGCCCGTGGTACTTCGCGGACCCTACGAAAGCCCGCTACTTCCCCAACCACTTCTCCCATTTTTTCGCATACTCATCGACGTTTTCCTTCGTCACCTTGAGGGCAACCTAAGGGGCAACCTAAGGGGTCGGGCAACCTAAGGGGTCGGGAGTCTTTGATGAACCGTGTGGCGTAAAGTTATTCAAAGACTCCCGACCCCTTTGGCTGGCCGACCCCTTTGGCTGGCCGACCCCTTTGGCTGGCGCGACCCCTTTGGCTGGCGACCCCTTTGACTGGACCCGGGCCGGCGGCTTCTTCCCCGGCGATGTGTCACATCGGTGCCTATTACAAGCACTTTTCAGGAGTAATCATATCTAAAAATTGCTGACTCGCCCCTGCGCGCCAGGGAAAACGCATTTGTGATCTTACTCCCTCCCCTGCGTACTCGTGGGGGAGGGTTGGGGAGAGGATTTCGCTTGATTCTCCACGAAAACTCCCTCCCCCGTTGGGTAAACGAGGGAGGGAAAACGGCTACGCATCATAAATGCGCTCGCCGCGAGCCATATTTTTCTTGACTACCGTGGATTCTGGCAATAGATTAGTTCTTTGATGTAAATGTGTGCATCATGTATGCGCCCATACAGTTCAAGTCTTATTGAGGAGGTTATGGATGAAATCGCGGGAATTGAGGAAATTATCACTGCTCTTGGCAACGAGCGTTGTCACGGTTGGCGGGGCGTTGTCGGCTAGTGCGGCACCGGTGCTGCTGGCGGATTACAAAGTGGCGGATTACAACGCGACGACCGGGGTATGGGCCGATTCTTCAAGCAACAGCTATGACGCGACGTCGGCCGGAAGCACAAAGCCAACGCTGATCTCCAATGCGACCCCCAACGGATCATCGGCGGTTAACTTCGACGGCACTCAGTACCTGAGTATTGGCAACAGCGGCATCGCGAGTGCCAGCTATACGATATTCGCATACTTGAGTGTTGACGGCGCTGCGGCGGCGAGCCGGGGCATCGTGGGATCAACATACCATACCTCGAGCGCACCATATCATGGTGGACTTGAGTATGCACTTGTTGTTTCAGGCTCACAGACATACACGCAGCAGGTGCGTCGCGCTAATATCAGCAGTGCGGCCGCAAGCACTCCCGCCAGCTCAACGGACGTCTTTGACAGTATTAACTTTGCCGGTACCCAATCAGCCGGGAACTACCGTCTTAACGGTGCTGCCAACGGCTCGTATAGTGGTGGGCCGTGGTTCGACGGCAATGGTCACCCGCTGACGCTTTTGGGAGCCGGCATTGATAAGACAGGCAGTGGCGGCGGTACCCCCGGCGATATTTTTAAGGGGAAGATTGCCGAAGTCCGTATTTATTCCGGCGTACTTACTGACGTTGAACGGCAGACCATCGAAGGAGAGTTGCACACATCGTATGTACCGGAACCGGGGTCGGTCATGGTGTTGACGGGCGTGGGGCTTGTGTTGGCGGCGCGTCGGCGACGCAGGGCCTGATCGGTTTATTTGCAATCCGCGAATCCCACATGCGGGGCTTTTTCAAGCCCCGCTTTTTGTTTTTACATTGTGTGCGATGGATGGGCGGCCGATGGCGCGGCGGGCCACGAGGGATGGCCGCTCATTTCCCCAGCCACTTCTCCCACTTCTTCGCATACTCATCGACGTTATCTTTCGTCACCTTCGTCAGCGGGTCGATCATGATCGTTTTTTCCGGATCTTTGTGGTCGAGCGCTTTGGCGAGGATCGTTTCCACCGACTTGTAGCCCCAGCCGTAGCAATCCTGGGCGAAGAGGGCCTCGACGTATCCATCGCGGACGTATTGCAACTCGGCCGGGAGGGCATCGACGGACACGACCTTCACCGATCCCGGTTTCCATGGGAGGGCGTTGGCGGTGAAGAGGGGCCAGCCGCCGATGAAGGCCCAGCCTTGAATGCCGGGGTTGCTCCGCTGGGCATCCTGGACGGCCTGCGCGGCCTTCTCGTTGATCTCCTCGTGGTTGAAGACGCCGGGTTGGTTGAGCTTCATGCCGGGGTGCTTGGCCAGTTCCTCCTTGGCGCCATCGACGCGCTGCTGGAGGTTGGGGGCGCTGGCGTTGCCGGCGAGGATCGCGACGGTGCCCTTGCCATCCATGATCCGCGCCAGTTCGGCCATCACGACCCGGCCGCAGGTGGCGTTGTCGGTGCCGTAATAGGCGAATCGCTTGCTTTGCGGCGAATCGGAATCGAAGGTCATCACGGGCACTCCGGCCTCGACGGCGCGATCGATCGCGGGGCGAACGGTTCCGGCGTCGGAGCAGGAGAGCGCGATGCCGGCGACGCGATTGCCGACGAGCAGATCGATCGCGTCGGCCTGCTTCTGGGCGTCTTCGGTCGATGGGGTTTGCCAGTCGATGACGACGTTGACGTTGTACTTTTTGCCCAGCTCCGCCGCCGCCGCCTTCGCGCCGGAATAGGCGGCCTGGAAAACCTGGTTGGACTGGCTCTTGCCGATCAGGCCGATGGTGATCGTCTTGCGCCCCGAGGCGTCCGTGCCTGACGATGCATCCTGTTTCTTGCATCCGCCAATGGCCAGCGTGAGAGCCAGCACGATCAGACTGATATGTTTCATGTATTTCATTCGGATCTCCTTATCTGGCGTAGGGTCCGCCTCGCGGACCATCTTTTCCGGCCACCCAAATTGTGGTCCGCGGGGCGGACCCTACGGAGCTCCCCCGTTGCGTACAACGGAAGAGGGAGAGTAATCGAGCGGGGCGCACGGTTTATGCCTGATTCATATTGTACATCGTCCTCCCGATTCATTGGCAAATCATCCCTTACCCACCATCCTCCTCTGCCTTGCGTATTCGCCGAGTCGGTCGATGGCGACGGCGAGGATGATCGCGGCGCCGATGATGATTCGGCTGTATTCCTGGTCGAGGCGGACGATGAAGATGCCGTCTTCGATCAAGCGGATGACCAGCGCGCCCAGGAGCGCCCCGATGGCCGAGCCTCTGCCGCCGGCCAGGGACGCGCCGCCGACGACGGCGGCGGCGATGACGGTCAGTTCGTAGCCTTCGCCGGTGTTGGTCGTGGCGCTTTCGAATCGCCCGACGGAGACCATTCCGGCGATGCCGGCCGTTAAGCCCGATAGCGCGTAGGCGAGGAGTTTGATCGCATTGACGCGAATGCCGGCGAATCGGGCGGCCTCCTCGTTGCCGCCGATCGCGTAGAGCGCCCGGCCGGGCGTCATCGCGCTTAAAAATATCCAGCCAAGGATGACGACGGCGGCCATGATGAGCATCGGCGTGAGGCGCAATCCCATGCCGTAGTCGTGGCTCATGAAGCCGCTGGTGAAGGCCGAGGGAATCGCCCATCCCATGCCGGGCAGCGCCTTGGTGGGGGGGAGGACGTTGACCAGCCCGCGAAAGACGCCGAGCGTGCCGAGGGTGACGATGAAGGGATGAATGCGCAGGCCAACAATGAGCAGGCCGTTGATCAATCCGCACGCGAGGCCCACCGCCAGGGGCACGCCGATGGCGATGGGCAGCACACGCCACGCGGAGGCGTCGATCGCATCTTGCGGCACGCGTGCCGCCCATGCCGCCGCGACGGCCGACAGTGCGAAGATCGATCCGACCGAGATGTCGATTCCGCCGCAGACGATGACGACGGTCGCGCCGACGGCCATGATGGCGAAGATCGCCATCGGCGTCGCGACGCCGTTGAGGAGGTTGTAGGAATTGAAAAAGGAGTTGGCCGCGCCCGGCGGGGCGTAGAGCCCGCCGAAGATGGTCAGGATGACCCCCAGCGCCACGATCACGCCGACCAGCCCCGCCTCCTGGATCATCGGAAAGCGCCGGATGATTCCCCTGTGCCCATCCTCCTCCAGTGTTGCTGTGGACATGGCCCCAAACGATAGCAGCGCCGTTCACACATGCAATAAGAAACTGAGCATGCGCATCAAGACATGCATGGTCATGGGACCGTCCCATCCGACGTGGCACGGGCGGCCCGCCCGTGTTCTTTACATACACGAAGGCGGGTGCGCTCCGCCCATCACCCGTCATTTCGATTCAATCGGATGCAACGGCAATATCGCATCGAACAATTCATCCGTGTCCGACGGCGACGGTTGGGCGATGTAGATCAATCCCAATCCTTCGTCATAACGGACATGGGTGATTTTGAAGTTGCGATCCAGCATGCGCGGCGTGCCTTCGGTGAACGTGGCCGGATCCACTCCGACGAGCACGAAGTAATGTTTGGTCACGATCACGTTGTAGGTCACAATCCCCTCCTTGTTGCCCGCCGCCTCATCCTGATCCACAATTTGCGGCGCCTTGTATTCGATCAGCACGAGCTTGTCCGTCACCTTGAGGGGAGTCACCGAACATAAAATGCCCTCCGTGCCCAGGGTGATCGGCCCGTGCATGCGAAAGGTCTGGCGAATCGCATCAATGAGCTTGTCCCGCCACGCCATCGCCTCCTCCAGCGCCGGACCGACCTTGGCAAGCTTGCCTTTCACGGTGTCGAGGCTCTGTTTCGCGTTGGCCAGATCCGAATCACGGGCCAGCGCCCTGGGTTCGGTGGCATCCACCGCCGCCTTCGCCTTGGTGAAGGCGCTGCTGGCGTCGAGGGTGGCGTAGGGATCATCTCCATGACGCGCCGCAACCAGGGTTCGTTCGGCTTCGTCCCGCGCTGCCACCAGCGCGCGGTATTCGACGCTCTTGTGCAGCCGATCGAGACAGGCTTGATGCTCGTCCTTGATGTGCGCCTCAAGCGATGCCCGTCGTCCCTCCAGTTGCTGTTTTGCCCCCATCAACTCTTCGCATTGATGATTCAACGTGTCACGCACCTGCCGGGTGGTGCCGTGGAGATATTTGGTCAAATCCCAGATGCGCCCATCCACCGTCACCGGTTTGGTCGTCTGTGCGACGGCGTATGGCGCGGCGGCGCACATCGACAGGATCACCCAGGCGACCATCCACCGCCGGGGATGGTTGTCATTTCTGAATAAGCGCCCGATCCGTACCCGCAATGGTCCCCATGCCCTCTTGTCCCGCATGTTGTTCTCCTCAATAAGACGTGAGCAGGCCGAGGATTTTGATCCAAGGCACGCTTTTCCCAACGCATACGATATCCCGCAGGCTGAAGTGGTCAACAAAAAAATGATTGATGTGAAAAATTACCGGACAGGTCCAATTCTAAAGAATTGGACCTGCCCCGATACTTTTCCCCAGCGACAGGAATGGCATCCCATTGACATCGGCCGGAGATTGACATTTAATGTCTATAGGCGATATCGACCAGGCGGCGGCGTGCATGAAGTCAAGATGACGAATGCGACGTTTGCGCAGTACCGGGCGCTGCCTCGGCCGATCCAGGCGCGGGTGACGCGGATTTTCGCCCGGTTGGCCCACTGGCCGAATGTGAGCGGCGCCAAGCCGTTGCGGGGGAATCTGGCCGGGTGGCATCGCATCCGCACCGGCGATTACCGCGTGCAGTTTCAAGTGCGGGGCGGGCTGGTCATCGTGGAGAAGATCGGACACCGCGACGGCTTTTACGAGGATTGAGCCATGGCGACACAGACCATTGAACGCAAGGGCAAGCGGTTCGTGCTGGTGGAGGAACACGAATACCGGCGTCTGCGCCGCGCGATGCCGGCCGAGCCGCCCATGCCCGCGATCCCCGAGCCCGACGCCCGGGGGTTGCGCCCGGCGCTGGAGACGGCGCGGGCGGTTTTGGCGCGGGACATCATCCAAAACCGCCGCAAGGCGGGATGGACGCAGGCGGAGTTGGCGCGACGGGCCAAAGTGCGCGTTGAAACGATTTCCCGATTGGAATCAGGAAAGCAAACGCCCACTGTCGCCACGGTGGAGAAGATCAACCGGGCGCTCAAGGCGGGTAAATGATCGAGGCTGCGGACGAATGCGACAGGATCAAACGCGTCGCGCTTGCGTCCTAAAATGCACCATGTACGAATCGCTCAACATCATCAATTGGCCGGACCCGCGGTTGAAGAAGGTCAGTCGGCCGGTGGAGATCTTCAACGACGACCTGCGATGTCTGACGACGCGCATGTTTGAATTGATGCGCCTGCGCCGCGGCGTCGGGTTGGCGGCGCCACAGGTGGGGTTGAACCTTCGGCTGTTCGTCATCAACCCGACCGGCGAACCGGCCGACGACCGCATCTATGTCAACCCCGAACTATTCGATCTTGAAGGGGAGGAGGAGGCTGAGGAAGGATGCCTCAGCCTGCCGGAGGTTCATATCAACGTCTGGCGGGCGCGCGACGCCCGCATCCGCGCCCAGGACCTTGAGGGCAACACCTTCGAGGACATCCTCAGCGGCTACGTCCCCCGCATCTGGCAGCATGAAAACGACCATCTCAACGGAACGCTGCTGACCGACCGCATGGGGCCGGTGGCGAAGATGACCCACCGAAAAATCCTGAAGGATCTGCGGGAAACCTACGCCGCTGAACATCCGACGCCCGCGCCCCCTCGCAAGGCCGCGCGAGCCAAAACGGGCAAGCCGCGTCGCAGGTGAAGGGCTGGTCATTTTCGATTTTGGATTTGCGATTTTCGATCGAATGTGCGGTTGCGGCGCGCTCGCCAATCGAAAATCGCCAATCAAAAATCGAAAATCCTTCCGGCCACTTGAGTGAGGGATTGGCCGGTGGTCCAGGCGGCGGGGGTGTTGAGTCGCTCGTGCAGCCGCTTGAGCCAGTGCCAGGGGCGTGTGTTGGTCCGCGCTTCCCAGACAATGCCGAGGGGGCGCGGTGTCAGCAGCGCGGCGACCTGGGGGAGGTCGAGGTGGCGCAGGATGCCCAGAATGTGCGCCCCATCGCGATGGGTGGGTGGGGGCGATTCCATGAGCACGCCGGCGATCCGCTGATCGAACAGCGCGTGATAAAGACACGCGACGGCGGCATCGCCCCGGCCATGCAGATAGAGCTTCCTGCCTTGCAGTACATCCGTTTGAGATAGGTGCGGCATCACACGCCACAGGTCCTGCATCAGGAGCATTGTGGGGGTCAGGCCGATCAACGCACCAGCCCGCAGCAGATGATGGGTCATGCCGGGATGGACCGACGTGAAGCCCGCGCCGCGCGGTTCGATGATCAGAAGTGCGGTTTTATCGTCGAGCATCGGCAGCAGACGATCGCGGGACAGGCGCATTTCCTCATGAGGACCGGCGAGGGAGATCAGCACGCGGTCGTAGTCCGGGCCGGAGCTGGTGAGGGTGGCGAGCACTTCCATGCCGCTCAAGTTGAACCGCCACATCCGGCTGATGCCCCCTTCCTCCCATTGCCAGTCACCGGCGGCGTGGACTTCAACCGGCGTGTTGTCATGGACGCGCATCAGGACGTTTTGTTTGAGGTCGGCCAGCGCATCTTTTCGCGTGGCTTGCCAGTCATCAGCCGAGCGCGGCAGGGGCAGGCCGCCGACGGGGCTGAGCAGTTCCGGGAGCAGGCGGACGTGATCGGGAGCGGGTGGCAGGCCGTTGAAGATCGTTGTGATCGGCTCGGGTTGCTCGATGGTGTTGGCCGTGAGGATCGGCGTGTCTTTGACGTCCAGTCGCTTGTCGAACCAGCGCTGGATGGTCTCGATGGTTTCGCTCTGATAGGCGTGGGGGCCGTCGTATTCGAACAAGGCGCAGGCATCGTCTTGGCCGAGCAGGTTGTAGATGCGCTGCGTGCGCCCGGCGAGGGCGCGAAACTCATCGGGGCTGTAGAGCGGATCGTGACGGGCAAAGGCAAGCAGCAGGGGGCGCGGGGCGGTCAGCGCCGCGAACTCGGCGATGTCCCGCCCGAATGGGTTGTGCGGATACATGCAGTCGCAGTGGCCTTGAAGGAAGCGATCCTTCATCGCCCAATGGAACGATGAGACGCCCGCGACGCTGGCGACGGCGGCGATCCGATCATCGGCGATGCCCAGCCAGAAGCTGGCGCCGCCGCCGCCGGAGATGCCGGTGACGCCGAGACGATGGGGGTCCACTTCGGATCGGGAAGCCAGGAGGTCCACGGCGCGGATGGAGTTCCAGAGCTCGCCACCGGCGGCGGTGTAACCGAGGCTGATCCAGTCGGGGCGCTGATTGAAGTACAGGCCGTGGTGGTCGCCGGGGTTGTCATGTTGCTCAAGGGTATCGACGATCAGGCAGGCGTAGCCGCGACGAGCCCAGGTCATCGCGTGATCCTGGTAGCCGTGGACACCGATGTCGCGGTGTCCGCAGGTGTAGAGCAGCGCCGGGAGTTGATTGGCCGATGGAGCTTCGGGCAGATAGAGGTTGCCGGTCGCCCAGCAATCGGGAAGCAGTTGCCACGCGAGACGGATGGCGCGATATCCCGGTCCGGCGAAAGAGCCGTATTCACGGACGCTTAGATCACAACGTGGCGGCAGGGGATCCAAACCCATCGACGTCATGAACTGTCGATGGAGGATGGGGCGCTCTCGCTGCCAGTCGTCGGGGGTTTCAATGCCCTCAAACGCCCGCTCCATCTGGCGGCGGGCTTCATCGGCGTGGAAGGACCAGAGGGTTTGCGACATGATGGATGTTCAATTTTCAATTTTCAATTTTCGATTTTTGATTTTTGATTTTTGATTGCGTTTTGATTTGAACAGAAACGCGCGATGCGGGTCGCGCGTTTCTGTTTTCAATCGAAAATCACCAATCAAAAATCCAAAATCCAAAATCCCATCCCGCCTCAGGCGGCGGCGTGCTTGGAGTAGTACGCGGGGAGCGGCTTGCCGAGCTT
>CAYTAP010000064.1:0-11683 GCA_964435775.1 uncultured Tepidisphaeraceae bacterium | reverse complement strand
CACTGCTTGAGGACCGCCCCGGCCTTGCCGGCGCTGTTGAGCATGTGAAGCTTGCGCCGGACCATGCCGATGATCGCCTCGCGCGCCGGGCCGAGGTAGTTCCGCGGATCGAACTCCGCGGGCTTGGTGGCGAACACCTCGCGGATCTTCGCCGTCATCGCCAGGCGCAGGTCCGTGTCGATGTTCACCTTGCACACGCCATACTTCTGCACGGCCATTGCGATCTGATCCTCGGGGACGCCCTTGGCGTTGGGCATGCTGCCGCCGTATTTGTTCACAAGATCGATGAACTCCTGCGGCACGCTCGACGAGCCGTGCATGACCAGCGGCAAGCCCGGACAGGTCTTCATGATCTGCTCGATCCGGTCGAAAGCGAGCTTGGCTTCATGCTTGAACTTGAACGCCCCGTGGCTGGTGCCGATGGCGACAGCCAGCGAATCGCAACCGGTCTTCTTCCAAAAATCGGCCGCCTGTTTCGGATCGGTCAGGAACTTCTCGACGTTCTTCTCATACTCGTGGGCATCGATCCCGACGACATCCTCCTCGATGCCGCCGAGCATTCCCAGTTCCGCTTCAACGACGACGCCCGACGCATGCGCCACCTTCACCGCCTCGGCGGTGATCCTGACGTTCTCATCGTACGCATGATGGCTGCCGTCGATCATGACGCTGGTGAAGCCATCGCCGATGCAGGTTTTGACGAGATCCACCGTGTCGCCATGGTCCAGGTGAATGGAGATCGGCAGTTCGGGGTGATCCTCGGCGGCGGCGAGGATGATGTGGCGCAGGTAGCGCATGTTCGCGTACTTGCGCGCCCCCTTGGAAATCTGGAGGATCAGCGGGCTCTGCTCGGCGGCGCAGGCTTCGATGATGCCTTGCGCCAGTTCCATATTGTTCACGTTGAACGCGCCGACTGCGAAACCGCCTTCGTAGGCGAGATCGAACATCGGCTTGGTGGTCATCAGTGGCATGGGATCGGTTCCTTTCGAGTGAGTGTTTTGGGATGCTTCATTGAATTGGTGCGTCGCTTGTCATTTGCCGGCGGCGCGGCGGAGGGCGTCGATCGCGCCGCGAATGTCGGCGATGCGTGTTTCGCCGGCCTCGCGTTCGATCATCAGCGGGCCGCTGTAGCCCACTTCCTTGAGCGCGCCCAGGAATTGGCCGGGGTCAACCTGTCCCGTGCCAAACGCCACTTCCCTGCCCCAGGCGACGCCGGGCTTGTCGGACGCGACGGCGTCCTTCACATGGACGTGGCGGATATGTCGGCCGAGGGTGGAGATCGCTTCGATCGGGTCGCCGGCCCCGTAGAGGATCATATTGGCCGGGTCGAAGTTGACACCGACATTTCGGCGGTTGAGGTCGTTTAGAAATTGGAGAAGTTCAGGGGCGCGTTCCTGTCCGGTTTCCATGACGAGGGTCAGCCCCGATTCATCCAGCGCCTCGGCCACTTCGCGGAGTCGCTCGAGCATGATCGGATAACCCGCCTGTCCGGAGGAGGGTACGAAACCGATGTGCGTGGTGAGCAGCTTGATCCCCAATTCGACGGTGACGCGGGCGGCGTCGAGCGTTTTCTGCTTGCGGGCCGGCCAGAGATCGTCGGGAAGGAATCCGCCGGTTTTTCGGATGTTCTGGATGGTGCTGTAATCCTCTCCGGCGAAGCCGACCATTGAAGCGGTGAGGGTGACGCCCGCCTGCTCGATCTGTCGTCGCGCCTGCTTCAAGGCGTCGGCGTCGAGGCTGAGCATATGCCCCACGGCCAGTTGCATATGCGAAAGTCCAAGCTGCTTCAGATCCGAAAGCGTGGCCGACAGATCGGCGCTTTTCAGTGACCAACTACACACACCGATATCATGTCCATCGAGTTTCATTTGCACATCCATTATTGAAGAAACACAGGCCGCATCGCGGGGTTCGGGCAATGACCGTCGCCGATATACAGCGCCTGTCAACATCCCCGCTACGGCGCGCGGGTCATAAACGATACCGATTCCGGGTTCATCTGAAAAGAGGAGGAATTGTGGTGTTGGAGGTCCGGTATTAAGGTTGGCGTTCCGCCAGTCTTTCGGCATGGGTGTTGTCGCAGGCCTGTTGTGTCAATCCGGGGATGATGTCCATCATCGATGCAAGTTCATTGCGGCATTGATATTGCCGATGAAGAAAACAGCCATGATGCGTTGACATGTTGTCAGCATGGTGCTCGGTTTGGCGCCTCGGCAAATCCTCTTTGAAAGTCATCCAATGGGTATCGTCAGTTTGACGCACCCCGTCGAAGCGTCGCCAAAGACCGAGTGCAGGAGCGCCCGCCGTCGCTTCATCCTTCCGTCGGAACATCCTCTCTATCCGATAATTGGCCTGGTGGCGGCGTTGATCCTTGTGGCGCGGATCGCGCCCACGGTCGACATTTTCAATCACACCGTCGATGAACCGATACACCTGGCGGCCGGTGTGAGCCTCTGGCAGGAAAAGAAACTCACGCTAGGCGCGGATCATCCGCCTCTGGCATGGCTGGTCTCCGGGGCGGTTCCGTATCTCATGGGGGTGAGGCTTCCGGCGGAATATGATTCGCAAAGCATCGCGGAAGTCCAACAAGCAATGGACGCCGGGGGGAAGATCCTGTTCGACGGCGGCCATGATTACTGGACGATCCTGACCGGCGCGCGGCTGGCGATGTTGATCTTTCCGCTCGCGGCGCTTTTCTACCTTTACCAGTTGACCCGGTGGGTGGCGCATGGGCGCGAGGCGATGCTGGCGACCGTTTTTTTCAGCCTTGATCCAACGCTGCTCGGACACGCGATGTGGATCGTGGACGATGCGGCGGCGGCGGCGGGGTTCCTCGCGGCATCCTACTATGGACTTCGGTTCCTGCGACGACCCACGGCATGGCGCGCGCTGGCCGGGGGCGCCGCGGTGGGGATCGCCATCGCGTGCAAAACGACCGGTCTGCTGATGTTACCGGCGCTGGCGCTGATCCTTCTCATCCGTCCGATTCGCGCCCTGGGGATGGACCTGCCATGGCGTCGTCGCCTGCGCGCCTATTTTCGGCGCTGGCCGACCATGGCGCAAGCGGGTCTCTTCATCCTGGCGGCATTCATCGCGCTCTGGGGGACTTACCTGTTCGACGTGAGTCCCCTGGCGAACCAGACGCTCATCGGGAATTCGCGTCACTGGGAGCAGATCCCGGCATGGGTGAAGCAAATGCCGATTCCGATGCCGAGCTTTGTTGCCGGAACGTTCTTTCAACTGTCGCACAACAACATCGGGCATCACGCCTACTTGAACGGCAAGCTTTCCTTTAACGGCTGGTGGTACTATTTCCCGGAAGCGTTCGCCCTTAAAAGTCCGATTGGTCTTCTGGCGGCGCTGGTGGTCTCCATCTGTCTGGCTGGTGGGTCGTATCTGATGGTTCGCCGCCGGATATCGCCCCGGTCGCTGGTGTATGTCATTCCACTGGCCTTCCTCGCCATTAGCATGAGATCGCCCATCAACATCGGCGTTCGCCTGTTGCTGCCGGCGATCCCATTTGCGTATCTATTCGTGGCGGTGCAACTGGGACGCCGTCGAGGTCTGCTCGTCCTGATCCCGCTCATGGCGCTGGCGGCGGTTGAAACGGCCTGGGTTCATCCCGAATACATCGCCTACTTCAACGCCCTCGCCGGCGGACCCTCCGGCGGTCGGCGATACCTCGCCGACAGCAACCTCGACTGGGGTCAGGACATCGCGCGTCTCGCGACATGGCTGAAATCGGATGCCAATCGGGGTCGAAGCTATTCCCTTCGCGTCGATGACACCGAGGACGCCAAACTCGTTGAGTACCTTGGCCTGGACCCCGCGGCATTGTCGGCCAAGCCGCATGGCCTCTTCGCCATCAGCGTCAACAACCTGGCGCGGTTGCAGACGTTCTCCGTCGGTCCGGATTATTCGTGGCTCGACGCCTATCCCATGGTCAAGCGGGTGGGGGAATCCATCTATGTGTACGATCTTGATCAAAAGCCATGAACCGACGGATTGCGGATGGCCTGAGGCGACACGGCATTACGCCAGAATCTTCTTCCGATCCGGATCAACCGGGCATTTCGTATGGAGCGTCGCCGCGTGGCGGACGGCGTTGACGGCGATTTCGTATTGGCCCGTCTTGAGGTAATCCATCGTGCAGACTTCGTCGCCATTTTTCACATACGCCAGGGCGATTGCGCCGCCGACGGTGTGGCCGAAGCTGGCGGAGGTCGTCGAACCGACGGTCACGCCATTGCGATACAGCACCTCACCTCCCCAGAGCGTGATGGATGGATCGTTCAGAACGAAGATCGCGCAGCGCTTGCGGACGCCGTCGGCCTTTTGCTTCAGCAGCGCCTCGCGCCCGAGGAATCCGCCGGGTTTTTCCCAGTCGAGGCGAAACGCCAACCCGGCCTCCAGCGGGGTTTCATCCGGTGTCAGTTCCGCGCCGTAGGCGCGATACCCCTTCTCCAATCGCAGCGAGTTGATCGCATTGTATCCGGCGTTGACGGCGCCGAGCGACTTGCCGGCTTCGGTCAGCGCATCAAACGCCCGCACCGCCTGATCGACGGAGACATGCAGTTCCCACCCAAGTTCGCCGACGTAGGTGATGCGGATCGCCCGCGCCATGACCTGCCCGATGCTGATGAGCTGCGTTGCGCCGAAGGGAAATGCGGCGTTGGACAAATCCGCATCGGTCACTTTTTCCAGCAGTCGCCGGGCGTTCGGGCCCATGACGCTGATCACCGCGAACATTGAGCTGACATCGACCAGTTCGCAGCATTCGTCGGGCCGAACATTCGAACGAATCCAGTGTTGGTCCTTGAACCCCTGCGCCGTGCCCGTGACGATGTAATACTCATGCTCGGCGGTGCGGGCGACGGTCAGATCGCTTTCAAACGTTCCGCGCGAGTTGAACAAACCGGTATACGAGGTCGAACCGACCGGCACATCGACATTGGCGCCGCACAACCGCTGCAACACCTTCACCACGTCGCGGCCACGCGCGATCAGCTTGGCAAACGCGGTTTGATCGAAGATCGCCACGTTCTCGCGCGCGGCGCGATGCTCGGCGGCCTGCGCGGCAAACCAGTTTTGCCTTCCGAACGAATACTCCGTCACCGGCTTCATCCCCGCCGGGGCGAACCAACTCGGGCGTTCCCATCCCGCCTTCGTTCCATAGCACGCACCGGCCGATTTGAGGCGTGATTGGAGCGGCGAACAGCGGATGTCCCGCGCCGTTTCATACTCCCGGTTCGGCCAGGCCATCTGGTAATGCAGACCCAGCGCCTCGGTGACGCGCTCGCGCAGCAGCGCGCGATTGTTCGCCCAGGGTCCGAATCGACGGACATCGACGCTGACGAGGTCCATCGTCATCTCCCCCGCCTCCATCCATTCCGCGAGGTATTTTCCCGCTCCCCCGGCCGCCGCGATGCCGCCGGAATTGAAGCCGCACAAGGCGAACAATCCGTCGATTTCCGGCGTCGGGCCCATCAACCAATTGTTGTCCGGCGTGAAGCTTTCCGGTCCGTTGACAAACCGGCTGTAGCCGAACTTTTTCAGCGCCGGCACCCGCCATTCGCCTTCGCGCAGCGGGTCGGCGAACTTGTCCCAGTCATCCTCCAGGAGCTTGAATGAAAAGTCATCGGGCACGCGCTCGACGAGCCATGGCTTGGTGTAGCGTTGAAACGCGCCGAGGACGATTCCCCCGCTCCCGTCGGGCAATGTTTCGCCGCGGAAGTAAATGTAGCCATCCATGTCGCGGCAGGTGGGATCATCGCCGGATGCGCCTTCGATGGTGTTGCTGACCACGTAATGATGCTCAACCGGATAGAGCGGCAGGTTGACGCCGGCCGCCAATCCCAGTTGCCGCGACCACATCCCGCACGCCAGCACCACCTGCTGGCAACGAATCTCACCATGCGTCGTCTTGACGCCGACGATCCGTCCGTTTGATTGCAGCAATTCGGTCACACCCACCCCTTCGATCACCGTCGCGCCATGAAGCTCCGCGCCCCTGGCCATCGCCCGCGCCGTGTTGGCGGGGTGTACGCACCCATCCCCGGGAATCCACACGCCGCCGACGAGATCATCACATCGGATGAGCGGCCAATGCTCCCCGACCCCTTTTGCGCTGACGAGTTCGCAGTGGACGCCGAGAAATTCCGCCATCGCGGTCGTCCGCCGGATCTGGTGCATCCGATCTTCGTTGCGGGCCATCATGAGTGCGCCGACCGCCCGCCACTGGGGATCGACGCCTGTTTCATCTTTCAACTTCGCGTAAAGCTCCGCGCTCGCCTGGTTGACCTTCATCGCGCTGCTGGAGACGCGGTAGCGGCTGACCATTCCCGCCGCGTGCCAGGTTGTTCCGCCGCCGATCTTCTGTCGTTCAAGCAGGACGACATCCTTCCAGCCCAGCTTCGCCAGGTGGTATGCCGCCGATGCTCCCGCCACTCCGCCGCCGATGATCACCACGCGCGCGGATGTTGGAATTGAATCCGTCATAATGGACCTCTCGATTTGCGATGCGCCCGTGTGCGATTGGCGGACCACCTCCGCCACTGTTCGTCATGGGGGTGCGATGGATGAGACGAAAGACGATGCTATTGATCCCCTTGAATCGACGCAACTATTTCATTGAGGAATGACGTGGTGCCGCAGGTCCATCGCGATCGGTCTCCTATGCCCGGATGACCATCCCATCAAACGCGACCTGGATGCCATGAGGCAGGAAGAGGCGCGTGAGTTCCTCATGGAGCAGGCCGCCGTTGTGGGAGAAGTGTGTGGCGATGAGTTGGGTGTCGGGTGTGATGACTCCTCGGGCGCGGAGTTCCCTGGCGGCGCGGATGACGCCATCGGCGTCCATGTGGCCTCGATTGCTTGTTTTCACGCCGCCGCTGGTGGTGTCGAAGAGGGCGATATCGACCGGCCCGGCTTTCTGGAGGGCATCGAGTGTTGGTTCGAGGTAGAAGCCCGAATCGTGGCCGTAAAAGACGGATTTTCCGTTGGCGCGGGTGATGCGGAGGACGAACGCGCCGGCGACGTGGTCGGCGGGCATGGGGAGGATCGTGTCGCCGGTGGGCGTGGTCACGGGTTCAAGCGCGCGCATCTCGTGCAGGGTCATGCGGCACTTGCGCACCTGATCGCCCAGCGCCGCGCGGATCATCGCCAGCACCTCGCTGTTGCCATAGACCGCGATCTGCTGGTCCGGCGGGTTGTGGCTGAAGGGCTCGGACGCCCATTGCAGTTCATGCGGCGCGACGTGATCCGAATGCTGATGAGTGAAGACGATCGTCCGCACCTGGTCGAGGCAGCGACCGAATCGCTGCATTTGAACGGTGGTGTCGGGACAGAAGTCGATCTTGAGATCGTTGTCGATGATCGCGCCGGAGCGCATGCGGATGTTCACCCCGCCTCGGCGGCGGGCTTCTTCACAAGCGGCGCATCGGCAAAACGGCGCCGGCCAGGCCTCGGCGGCGGCGGTTCCAAGTAGTGTGAGTTCCATGACGGGCATTGTAGGCGCGCCCAATGAAAATGCGACGGCGTGTCGGCGGCAGCTCTTGCCTCTGGAGGGCGTCGCTCTGCGACGCCGCGGCGTTGCGGGAGCGACGCGTCCCCATGCGGATTATTCCACCGCCACCTTCACAGGCGCGAGCAGACCGTACGGATCAAGCTCATAGCTCGCGCCTGGCGCGGGGTGGCTGGGGGCATGGTCCCATGAAGGAGGTCCGATCCAGCGACGACCGATCCAGGAGCCGTCGCGGCGCTTGGGATCGAAATGCGGACCGAGAAGGTTTTTGGGCGTCCCCACGACATCCACCGAGAGCGTGTGTCGGCCGGGTTTCAGCGGCTGATCGGAGATCAACTCATAGGGAGGAAATGCGATCGAGCCGATGGCCGCATCATCGACGCGCACGCGGAGAACCGATCCGGTCCACATCGGCACTTCGACCCGCAGGCGACTGGCAGCCTGTTCGAGCGTGAAGGCGGTGGTGTATCGCACGGCCCGGTCATAGTGGGCGAGGCCCTGGGTGACCCAATCACCCAGCCGCAGCGCCCGGGCGGGCGTGATGGTGAAGCCGACCTCGGCGGTATCCACCGCGAAGTCGCCGAGCAGATAGATCGGCGCAATTTCACAGAGGATGTGAAACGGGGAGGCGATGAGGGAAATGATGTTGCTCCCCGGTCGCAGGAGTGAGGTGATGTCGATCTTGCGAATCGTTTCATCGAACCAGCGCTCTCCGGCGGCGAAGGAGGCGGCGCTGCCGTTGACCTCCACGCGATAAAGGTCTGGGCGCTCGATGGCCAGCTCTATGCCGTTGATCGCGCCGTCGGCGATCTGGACATGATAATCGGCGCGGAAGCCCGTGGAGGCGTCGAAGCTCATGTCAATGAAATTGCGGCGATACTGAATTGCGCGGTCCCAGACGTCGGCGTCGAAGCCGTGTGATTCCCAGCACAATCGATTGGCGCGGGTGACATACAGCCCCGGATGGGCGCGTCCTTCGAGGGTCAAGTCACAAAAATCGAGGGCGAGCACATTGGGGGACAAACGCTCGATGGTGGAGAACGGTTCAACAGCCGCCGCACGCCAATGGGGTGTCGAAGGGGCGTGGACAGTCGTCGCGGGCACATCGGACACCAGCCAGACGGCATGGCCGGCGACCGGCATCTCCAGCGGCACATGAATATGGTCGCCTTCGCGCGGACCGGCCAGCGGGGTCATGTCGCCGGTCAATGTATCGAGGAATTGAACGCTCGCGCCCCGCACCCGGGCGGTCAGCTTGATGGCATGGTCATTGTGGTTGGCGAGATAGTGGAGCGTCTGTCCATCCGCCATGCGGCGCATCTGATGGCCGATCAATGCCGGGAGATGCGCGCCGTGGTGGGTGGTGATGAGCGGCGGGGCGAGCTGATCGAGCCGCTCCTGAAGCGCGGCGAGCGTGTTGAGGCGCTGCCATTGATGAGGGAATTGGTCCGCCAGTCGACTCATGCAATCATCGGCCCGGCCATTGACCAGCGTCGGGGCATCCCGCAGCGACAAGATGATCCCGCCGCCGAGCAGATATTTTTCCAGGAGGCTCACGGTGTCGCGGCAGACGTTTTCCATGCCCGGTGGGATGACCACGACCTTGTATGTCGCCTCCCCGACGCGGAGGCGCCCCTCCTTCAGCGCTTCGCCATGATCGGCCATGAGCAGCTCGTCGCCGAGGTCGAAATCGACCTGTCGATCGACCAGCCAGCGCACGAGTTCCGCCTCGCTGTCGCGCAGGCGCTGGACCGCTCCGGCATCGGTCGCCAGAGGCGATGGCGTTATTTTCGCGGCCGGGGAAAAGAGCGTCCATCCGGCCGTTGTGCTGTGGAGCACGAGGACGCGGTTGATTTGTGTGCCTTGTGAAAGAACCATCGACAGCCGCGCGACGTGATCGGCGTGGATGCCATAATCATCCCACCAGGCGCTGTGGTCGCTGAACGTCTGGGGATGGTCATACTTTCTCGCCCCGCTGATCGTCTGATAGCTCAGGTGCTGGTTGATGAAGTTGATGCCGTGAACCATGATCCAGTCGGTGGACTGCTTGATCTCGGCGAGGGTGGCCTCATAGCCGCCGACGCCGTGGATTTCGCACAACCGGCGCGCGCGCCCAAGCTGGTTGGCGGCGCTGTTGAGTTCGCGGAAGGTCATCGTGAAGTGGCCGAACGTCGCGGGATCGGTGAAGCAGCACTGAGGTCGCAGCAGATCGACGCCGGGCATGTGCATCCAGCGGTACGCGTCCATGCACGATGGGCTCATCACCGGCGACGGCCATTCGTGCTCGTTGTAATGCCCGCTCATCACCAGCTTGTTTTCATCGCACCATTCAAACAGCGGGCGCATGAAGTTGCCCGTCCAGAGGCGTTGCAAGGTGAGGTAATAGTCGAAGCGCGTCGCCCGGCATCCGGGTTGATCGACGAAGAGGTCGGCCAGTCGCGGTTGAAGGTCATATTGATGATCGGCGCGAAACGCCCGAAGAATCAACCGCGAAAGCGGAAGTCCGCTCGCCATGGCATACGCGCCGGCGGTGGTCAGCATCGGTTCATCACTGAAAACCGTCGTGATCGTCCGGCCAAACTCCTTGCCCAGACGTTTTTTGTATTGTGCGTGCGTGGTTGCGATGAACTCGCGGACCACCTCCGGCCGGGTGATGTCCACCATCGGAAACCACGCCGTCCAGGGATTGCCCGACGCCACCCGCAACGCCAGGGTCAGGACTGTTCCGTTGCCCACGGCCTGATCGGGTGTCTGCCCGCTGTCCAATGGGATGGCATGTCCGCTGGTGTCGATTCGATAGGCGCCCAGGAGCCGCCCGGCGAAGCGCACGGGGGCCTGGTGGTGGAGAACCGCTTCGACGTATTGCGCCGCGGCATCGGGGCGGTTGGCCGGGACGTGTCCTCCGGCGAAACCCGCCGGGTAGCTGTTCTCATCATATATGTTGCATTCCATTCCGAGGCGGGCACATTCCGTCGCCGCGAAGCGCCACAGCTCAAACCAGCGGTCCGAAAGATATTCGGTGATCAGCCCCGGTCGGGGATGAACGAAGACGCCGCCAAATCCGCGGGCGGCATATTGTTCGAGCATCTCGGTGATCCGCTCTTCGCTGACCTGGCCATTCCAAACCCACAGCGGCATCGACCGATATTTTGCCTGGGGGTTGGCGAATTGTGCGAGCAATTCCGTCTGATTCATCGCATGGCTCCAAGGGAAAAGGCTGGCGGTTGTGGTCCAAATGCCCACCAGCGTGCCGGACAATTATAGAAAGGAGGGGTGTTTCGGGTAGTTCGATGCCGCGCATCAACACGTCGATTGGGCGTTTCGCGTTTCGCACACGGTGCTTGCCATTGAATGCACATCGTATAACGCCTACTATTCAGCTTCCCACCTCTCCAACCAGATTGAGTGGAGCGATTGACCATGAAACAATCAATCAGCCTGGCGTTGGCGTTTCTCCTGTTGGCAGGAGCCGTTGCGCGCGCCGATGGATGGAAAAATGATCCGATCTGGCATGATGGGCTGGTGGAAAAAGCGGTCTACAACGCAACGCGGGTCGTGTATGACCAGCCGCGGCCGTATCGGATGATCGCCTTCACGAATAAGGAACAGCATGATCTGAAGACGAACACCAAGAGCGATCGCGGCGGCAATACGATTGAAGTTTGGAAGCTGAACCAGATCGAGGACATTCCGACGCCCAATTATCATTATCACTATGAAACGACCGCGCATCTGGAGGTGAAGACGCTCGACCTGACGCGGCTGGATGCCGCCAGTCAGGAATTTTGCGGCGCGAGCTTCAAGCAATATATTCGTTTGCCCGATTCGACCGGATGGGGGTATTGGGCGTTCAGCTATCTGCCCGAACAGGGGCGCGTGGGCGGCGAGGTGCAGCGGGGGAAGCGCCCGGTTGTGGCGGCCGACAGCCTGCCGCTTTATCTACGGGATTTTGATTTTGTGGCAAAAGCGACGCGCGAGGTGGCGCTGTTGCCCGATCAGACGTATAACGCCAACGTCGAGTTTCAGCCGGTTGATGCGGAGATCCGCTTTGCCGGCGAGGACGATGGCGCTTACAAGCTTCAGGTCATCACCGACGGCAAGGTTCTTGGCACCTATTGGATGGCCAGGGACCGTCTGCATGTGATGACCCGTTACCAAGGC
>CAYTAP010000063.1:21027-22819 GCA_964435775.1 uncultured Tepidisphaeraceae bacterium | reverse complement strand
GGAGTACCACGGACCCTACGAAAGCTCCGGATGATGGTGGGCGGTGCCCACCCTACGAAAACCAATTAGGCCGCTCGCGGGTTTACGGGGTGGTTGTTCGGGTGGCGGCGTCGCGGGCGACATTGATTCGCCAGATGCCCCATTCGCCGCCGCGGTTGGAGCGGAAATAGATCGCGCCGCCGTTGGGATCCCACGCCGGCGAATCATCCCATGACCCGTTGCTCGTCACCTGCACCGCCCGATCCGAGCGCGACAGATCGATCACCCAGATGTCGTAGTTGTGCTGCTTGTCAGCGCTCAAGCCGCGATCGGACGCGAAGGCGATTTTGGTGCCGTCGCGGTTCCACACCGGATCGCATTCATCGTCATCGGGTGTGTTGGTCAGGTTCTCGGGCGTGCCGCCGGTGTCGCTCATGCGGTAGATGTCGCGCTTGCCGGTGCGGGGGTTGACGTGGGTGAAGGCGATGGAGTCGCCCTTGGGGTTGACGCGCGGCTGCATGCCCGATTGCGTCGTCAGGTCCGTGCGGATCGTCGTGCCAAGCTGCGTCATGTACAGCCGCGGGTCGGGGCGCGTGTCCACGAGGCGTTCGTAATACAGCCTGGGCTTGGGATTGGCATCGACGCTCGGCCAGAGGTCGTTGGTGTCGCCGAGGGTCAGTTGCGTCATGCCGGGCGCGCCGCTGGCGCTCATCGACCAGATGCTCATCCGCCCGGCGCGATTGGAGGAGAAGATGATCCGCGACCCATCGGGCGTGTAGCTTGGCTGAAGCTCAAGGGAGCGGCCATCGCTCACCTGGCTTTCCCCACCGGTTCCCTGCGTGCTGATCGTGCGAAGCTGCGAGAGGAAGTCATCCTTGTCGGTTTTCGTCAGCACGGCATAGAGCAGGTCCTTACCATTGGGGTTGATCGTGAGGGAGTCGATGTACTCCCCGCGGTTGGCGCGAAGAAGCTGCACCGGCGGCGTCGTATTCGGGCCTTCGGTCACATCCTTCATCGCGAGGGTCGTCGTGGTCCTGGGTACAAGCCGCCAGCCGGCGTCGGTGCGCTGTGCCTCGACGCTGACCAGCGCCACTGGACGCGTGAGCACTTCCTTGAGCGTCACGGTGTAATCGCTCTTGCCGTCATCCCAGGCGACGTTGAGCTTCGCGGGATACCATTCCGACGCGTCCGTTTTCTTGGTGATCGTCAACTCGTGCGTCGGCAACGTTCCCTTGTCATCGATCGGCACATAGGTGAGCGTCCCCACCGCCGTCCCCGTCTGATCATTGGACAGCACCGTCCCATCCTCGGTCTTGACGACCGCGTTGGGAGGAATCGTGATGATGCGGACGGTCTTGCTCCTGGGTTTCAGGATGATCGTGTAATCGCTTTGTCCCTTGTCCCACCCGATCACGCCGCTCGCCGACTCGTAGCCGGGTTTGGTGGCAGTCACCTTCTTGGAAATCCATTCATTGGTTTGCGGATTGATCAAAAAGGGAAGCGCCTTCACCTTGACCGGGCTGACGCCAACGCTCTTGCCGTCGATGCTCACCATCGCGCCCGGCGGCGTTGTGCTGATCGCCAGGTCCTTGCGCATTGGATCGAGATTGATCGTGTACGTCGGGTTGGGGTCGCTCCAGCGGATCGTCGCCGTGGCGGTTTCAAAACCCGGGCGCTCGACGCTGACGGCGTGTTCGGTCCATTTCCCATCCTCGCCAATGGTGAAGGTCAATTCCCGCGTCAGGTGGTCCACCGGATCGGGCGACACCATCCGCCCGTCGATGCTGACCACGCCGGGAAGCGGCACGATGTT
>CAYTAP010000063.1:19216-21017 GCA_964435775.1 uncultured Tepidisphaeraceae bacterium | reverse complement strand
GGCGTCAGATCGAGGCTGACGACATCCCCGGCATGATCGCGCGTCACATCCGCCGTCGCGGGCTTGTATCCCAGTCGCGTCGCGGCGACGTGGCGCACATCCTTGTCATTTTTCCAGGTGAACTGCCGGGTGATCGTCCCATGCCCGGCCGCCGCGCCATCGACGGTGATGTCGGCGTCGGGATGGGTCTCCACGGTCAGCGTGCGCTGGGTCGCGCAGGCGGTCAGCATGAGCAGTAAACCAGGTAACGCAATGACGGGCAGCAATCGCATGGGCGGGACTCCATTTGAATTCAACAAGCCACAACGTGTACCGCAATTGCGCCGGGCAGGCAATCGCCAAGCCGGATCGCGCCGGATTTTTCCCGCTCTGTCGCATGTGCACTTTGCCCCCTCCCCCGCGTACCCGCGGGGGAGGGTTGGGGAGGGGGTTCCGCTCGACTGGCAAAAACCCCATCCCTGCCCTCCCCCCTTCGGGTCTGAGCCTCAGGGTCGAAGACCGGCGTACCGGGAGAGGGTAATCATGCGGCGTCACTCGATATATTTGCGATGTTGACTTTTCCCGCGCGCGTTCGACGCGGCGGCGCGGAAAAATCACTATACTTCGCGGCATGACCGCAAAGATCATCGATGGCGCCGCGCTGGCGTCGCAAAACCGCTCCGACATCGCCGCCCGCGTGGCTCGGCTCAAAACGCTGGGTCATCCGGTTCATCTGACGGCGATCCTCGTCGGCGGAAAGCCGTCCAATGAGCTCTACGCCTTGCGCCAGGGGGAAGCCTGCGCTGCGGCGAAAATCGACTTTGAACTGCTCAAGCTTCCGGCCGACATCACGCAGCGCGACCTCAAATACGAAATCCGCCGACTCAACCAGGACCCTTCCGTCACGGGAATCATGATGCACCTCCCGTTGCCGGCGCATCTGGACGCTCCGCGGCTGCAATTTGAGATTGACGTGGTGAAGGATGTCGAAGGCGTCAACCCCGCCAACATTGGCTATGTCGTCTATGGACACACGCTGATCGCCCCCTGCACGGCGCTGGCGTGCATCGAATTGATCGAATCCACCGGCGTTCGGCTGCGCGGCGCTGAAGCGGTGGTCGTGGGCGCCAGCCAGATCGTCGGCAAACCGGTGGCGCTCCTCCTCACCGAACGGATGGCGACGACCACCCTCTGCCACATCGCCACCCGCGATCTCGCCAGCCACACCCGTCGCGCCGATATTCTTGTCGTCGCCGTCGGCAAGCCGGGACTCATCACCGCCGAGCACATTCGTCCGAAAATCGAAGGCAAGCCGGGCGCGGTGGTCATCGACGTGGGGATCAACCGGATCACGCTTCCCGACGGCAGCCGCAAAACCGTCGGCGATGTCGATCATGACGCGGTGGCGGAAGTGGCCGAATACCTCACCCCCGTCCCCGGCGGCGTCGGACCGATGACCGTGGCGATGCTCCTCAAAAACACGTTGAGAAGCGCGGAATTGCTCCTCCCGGGGGCACCGGATAAATGAGGGAAAACAGTCGGCAGTGGGTAGTCGGCAGCCGGCAGGAAAACAAATGCGCCTGTCTTTCTTTTTCTTCACTGCCCACTGCCGACTGCCGACTTTTCCCAGCTGCGGACAACGTACCATCTTCGCTTCCGACGCTCCAGAGTATAGAATTGCACGCGCGCGAATGAGGGGCATCAGACCGTTCCGATGGTTTTTGAGGTTGGCATGGGCCTGAAGGTGTCAGTGCATCATCCGCTGGGGGAGCGTTCGCTTCTTCTGGTGATGCGATCGGATGGCCGACCGCTCATGGTCGGT
>CAYTAP010000063.1:12240-19206 GCA_964435775.1 uncultured Tepidisphaeraceae bacterium | reverse complement strand
CGCATGTGGATGTGGTCATCCCCTCAACCGTCGTGGGGCGCAATCATTGTGCGATCTTTGCCCGTGGCGGCCATTGGATGATCGCCGACTCCGGATCCGGCCGGGGAACGTGGGTCAACGGGATGGAGGTCATTGACCCCATCCCCTTGAAGGTGGGGGACCTGATCGTCCTGGGCAAGGGAGGGGATGCCAAGCCTCCGACGATCCGTATTTTGGAACACACACCCTCGATCGACGCCACCCCGCCGCCAGTCGATGAAGATGCCGAATCCGTTTCATCCACTGATGAAGCCGCCCCGGCGGATGGAGGATACGCCGACACCCTGCCGCCCTCGGAGGTTTTCGGCGCGGATGACGCCGCCGATGATTTCGTCGATTTGGGTTTGCGCGCCTCTCGTCGGCCAAGGACCAGCGCCTCGCGATCCCGCCGCGCCAAAGCCCGCGCCGCCAAAACACGCATGGGCCCGGCCGGCTGGACGATAAGCATCGTCCTTGGCGCGGCGCTCGTCGCGGTGCTGATCTGGGGAATTAAGCAACTCAAGCATCGGCTGCACAATGAAGGGGGTGTCAAGACGATCTTCGTCAACGAACCAGCCACCCAGCCCGCCGAAAAGCCCAAGAGTATTTTCACGCACCCGTAGCGACCGGCGTCGTTCGACCGTTGAGGAGTTTTGCCGTTCGTGCATTGCGACAAATCAATTTGAGGGTGCCGCGTGTCGGCGTACACGCGGACATGTGTCTTCAGTACACGCGCGAGCATTCGTCTCGGCGTACCGCGACCAGTGGCGCCTGGTGGAAATTGGAGGGCGCTGCTCCCGCAACGCCACGGCGTCGCGGGAGCGACGCCCTCCACTCCTTGCGAAGGATCGCTACGCTCGCCCCGACAGGGTTTGGCGGGGCGAGATGGCTTCCGCGCGATTTCCGGCCGCCAGGACATGGCGCGCCAGGCGCAACCGCCGCGACAGCGTGTGTTCGATCTGCGTGGCGAAAAGATGGTTGATCGGGTCGGTCTGATGGCGTGAAAGCCGGGGGAGGCGCTGGGTTGAACCGTTGCTCTTGGGCAGGCGCAGGATGCCCTGGATCATACTGAGCAGACGCGGGTCGAAGGGTATCCGGTCGGCAACGGCAACATGACAATTGCGGCAGATAAGCCCACCCTGGCCGGGGGAAAAAAAGCACGCTTCTCGCCCGCCCACCGCGCCGCCGCACGAGGCGCATGATCCCAGATCGGCGAGATATCCCGTGTCGCGAAGCAAGTCCAACTCGAAAGCGAGGAAGGCCTCCTCGATCCGGATTGTGGATAGATCATTCAGAAGCGCCTCGAGGCGATCATACAGATGACGGTGCGGATCATGCTCCTGGATGAGCAGGCCCGTCAGCTCGGCCGCGTATTGGGCGAGATAAACCGCGCGCAGGCTCCGCCGCAGTTCGAGGTTTCCCTGCTGCAACGACCATTCGGTCAGGGTTCCCAGCTCTTTGGCCGGATCGTGTATGAAAACAGCGTCGCCGACATCAAGCAGGTCCACGCCCCCATCAAACTTCCCCGCCCCGGCCTTGGTGCGGCGATGCGCCCCCTTGGCGATGACGCGGACAAGTCCGTGATCGCGCGAAAAAAGGGTGAGAATCTGCGAGGTTTCGCTGTATTCGTACTTCCGCAGACAAATACAGCGGTCCCGAACCAGTGGCATCGACGGATTATAGGTGATGCGCGGGCATCGCGGGAAATGATGGCGTGGAGCAGGCTCAAGCGGTTCAGATATGAGAGAGGATGAGGCTCGGAGGAAATTTGTGCAGCGGATGGCCCGGAATGTACGAACCAGAGAGGGGTGACGGCATTACTATTTTCAGTGGAACAACGAGTCCCCATCTTCGACCGGCACACAACCGCCGGGCCTTCGCATCCAGCGCCATTGCGCGCCGATGCGCACCAATGTCATTCCTCCGATGCGCATGTCGAACCGACGCCGCGCGTCGTCCGTCATGAGGTGAGTCCGATGCAGATGCAACGCGCGGCCCACGGCAAGGAGCGCCGGCGCGCCGCCGGGCATGTCGATCAATTGATGGCCGCCGCCGCCAGCGTGGTCTGGATGGCTGGGTTCGTGCAATCGATCGTCGATGAAATCACCGGCGAAGAGCCGCGGGAGTGATTCGGCGCACGCGTCACGGCTTCCCGGCATTTATCTCGCGCCGGCTCCTGCCGCCACGACCACGAACAGAATGAAAAGAATGACGACGAGAATGAACAGCGCGATCAGGACGCACCAGATGTAGCCGATGATCACACCGGCTTGCGCCATCCCTTTGCCGGTGTCATTCCCGTAGGTGCGCATGTTTCGCAGCGCGATCTTGCCGCAGATCAGTCCGGGGATGCCAAGGACCGGACCAAAGAAGACGAAGCTGGCGCATCCCAACACCAGCGCGGCGACGGCAAGGTTTTCCTGGCTCGGGCCTACGCTGCGGCTTTGCTGTGAATAGCCACCGGGCGATGCAGGCGTGGCGCGCGTCGGCAATGAAGGCAATGGCCCGACTGCGGCGGGCGCTTGAAACAATCCGTCGATTTGCCCGGCCGGTTGCCAATCGGAAAGGTCCTCATGCCACACCAGATCGCCCGGCGACAACAGGCCGTCCCCCGCCAGTTGCCGCAGCGCCTCGAAAGCAATCGGTCCATACTGCCTGTTGTTCCTGGCGTAATACCATTCGGACATGTCCACCTCCCTGGAGCGATCCGCCCATTATAGTCCGTGCGAGGTGCGCACATAAAAACCAAGGCTGCTCAAGACATCCCATGCCCCGATGATAATCGCGGCCAGGGCAAAACCCTGTCCATCCTTCTCATTGTTCGCCTTGAGCTTGTTGTACGCCTGCAATCCCATCACAAACCCAATGACGCCGAGAATGAGACCCACGCAACAGATCAATCCGCAGATGGAGACGATCAGCGCCGCAACCGCATGCTTTTTCCCGTCGGAAGCGACCGGCGAGACTTGCCCGGGCGGCCTGGCGTACGGATTGGCCGGGACAGCGCCGCCGCCGGTCATCACGCCGCCGAAGAGCGCCGGGAACATGCTCGCCGGCTGCCAGTCGCTCATTCCCTGGTTCCAAACGAGGTCGATGGGTTTGAGCGTCCCATCCTTGGCCAATTGGCCCAGTTCGGCGAACGTCACCGGGCCCTGCTGCTGGTCATTGCTGGAGTAATACCATTCGGTGGCCATGAACGCTCCGGAAAGAGGTCTGCGTCAATTCAATTGCTGTGAACGAGCTGGCTCGAATCAACTTGATGCGCGGTCTTCGGTGAATCCGCGCCGACCGCGCGTGGTCCAATCGCGCGCACGCGGTCATTCTCATCGCGCACCACTTCGTGATACAGCGTGTCGCGCTCGACAGGCGTCCGCCCGGCCTCGCGGATCAGGCGCTGAATGTCGTGGACATGAAAATGCTGATGCACGCCGTCCCCCTCGCGCTTGGTGATGTCATACCAGACGACGGTGCCGTCGAGATCATCCACCCCATACGAGAGGGACAACTGTGAGAGCCCAATGCCCTGCATGATCCAGAACGCCTTGATATGCGGGATGTTGTGAAGCATCAGCCGGGAGATCGCCAGGGTGCGGAGATCGGTCAATCCCGTCGGGCCAGGCAGATATCCCAGCTCCGAGCGGTCGGGAATGAAGCTCAAGGGTATGATGCAGTTGAGGAACGCCTTGTCGGTCGGCCTTTCGTCGATGCGCGTCGGCGCGGCATCCGGATCCAGCCCGGCTTTCATGAGGCTGTCGGCCTGGAGCTCGCGCAATTTGATGAAGTGAGCCACGCGCTCCGGAACCGTCTCCACATGGCCGTACAAAATGGTCGCGTTCGTGTACAGCCCCAAATCATGGGCGATGCGATGAACGCCGAACCACATGTCGGCGCCCACCTTGCCCTTGAAGACTTCGCCATGGACGCGCTCGTCGAAAATCTCCGCGCCGCCGCCGGGCAATGAACCCAGCCCGGCCTCCTTCAACCGCACGAGCACATCGTGGATGCTCAAGTGACCCACGCGCGACAGATGAACGATCTCGACGGCGGTGAACGCCTTAACATGAAGCTGCGGGCATTCGCGCCGGATGCCGCGGAGCATCTCCAGGTAATAATCAAGCTTCTGCCACGGATGCAGGCCGCCGACGATGTGAACCTCCGTCGCTCCAGCGTCGGCGGCGGTCTTGGCCGTTGCGACGATCTGCTCGACGCTCATCTCGTACGCCCCCTCCTCCCCGCGTTTGCGGTAGAAGGAGCAGAACTTGCAACTCAGCGCGCAGACGTTCGTGTAATTGATGTGGCGGTTGCGGTTGTAAAAGGTCTTGTCGCCATGAAGGCGTTGCCGCATCAGGTTGGCGAGTCGGCCGACGCCGTGAATATCGTGCGTACCGTAAAGCGCCTCGCCATCGGACTGGCTGAGCGGCTGGCGCGCGAACACTTTTTCCGCGATGGGGAGCAGAACCGGATCAATGAAGCGCATCGCTTCGACGGAAACATCATCAGTGGAGGTCAACATCACAGGTCAGTATAAGCGCACCGGCGGCGGGAGGGATAGGAAAAGCGGGCACAATCAGAAATAAATGTCCAGGATTCCCATCGCGCCAAGCAAAATGCTGATGATGCCGTTGAGGGTGAAGAAGGCGAGGTTGAGGCGCGAGAGGTCACCGGGTTGGACCAGGGTGTGCTCGATGATCAGCAGCAGGCAGGCGATGGCGGCGGCGATCAGGTAGATCGGCCCGAACGCAGGAACCACGAGCGCCAGGGAGAGGATCAAAGCCGCGCTGCACAGGTGCGTGAAACGCGCGATCCAGAGGGCGGCGGAGATTCCGACCCGCGCTGGGACGGAAAAGACGCCGGTGGCGCGATCCGATTCGTAGTCCTGGCAGGCGTAGAGGATGTCAAACCCGGCCGTCCAGGTGAGCACCGCCATTGCCATCACCACCGGCGGCCAATCGACCGTCCCGCGAATGGCGATCCAGGCGCACACCGGCGCCAGCGCCAGCGCCATGCCGAGGTAATAGTGGCACAACACGGTGAATCGCTTGAGCAGCGGATACGCCGCCAGAAATGCGAGCACCGGGAGCGCGAAGTAGAGCGGCAGGGGGTTGGCGTAAACCCACCAGAAGCCGCCGGCGCCAAGAATGAACCCCGCCGCGCAGACGATCACCGCGCCAAGGACAAACGCCCGCGACAGCGCTCCCGACGGCAGCGCCCGCCGCGCCGTCCGCGGATTCACCGCATCCCCTTCGGCGTCAAGCAGCCGGTTCATCCCCATCGCCACGGTCCGGGCCGTCACCATGCACAACAAAATCAGCCCCACCTGCCCGGCCGCCGGCAGGTGATGCGGCAAGTATTCCGCCGCGAGAAATGTGGCGAGCAGCGCCCACGGCAGCGCAAATACCGTGTGCGCGATCTTGATGTCCCCGGCGAAGATGCGGAGCTTGAGGCCAAGGGTTGATGGAGCTTCGCCACAGGCGCTGGTCATGGTGATATCATCCACACAGTCACTCTGCTGGAATTGCCGATCGCACCCAAACTTGGATGAACCCGAGCCTGGCTTTCGTAGGGTCTGTGGTACTCCGCGGACCATCTTCTTGATTGAAGCAATGGTCCGCGGGGTACCACGGACCCTACGGAAAGAACATCACGCGGTTTCAACGCAACCATCTTATTCCCATCATTGTGTGGTCCCTCACCGCCCGCGCTTGGGATCCCAGCGCGTCTCCATCTGATGCGGGATGCGCATCAAATCCAGCAATTTCCCGGCCACGAAATCGGCGATTTCCTCAACACTCGTC
Source organism: uncultured Tepidisphaeraceae bacterium (assembly GCA_964435775.1). GTDB lineage: Bacteria > Planctomycetota > Phycisphaerae > Tepidisphaerales > Tepidisphaeraceae > CAYTAP01. Next base: position 13,393 of record CAYTAP010000063.1, on the reverse strand, counting down.
GGGTTCAGATAAAGCCCCGGATTGCAGGGCGCCAGGATCGCGCCGGCGTCGGAGAGGATTTTATAGTTGTTGACGTCGATGGGGCTCAGGGGCATTTCGCGGTGCGCCAGGATCAGTCGGCGGCGCTCCTTGAGCGCCACGGCCGCGGCGCGGGAGATCAGGTTGTCCCCCAGCCCGTGGGCGATCGTCGCCAGCGTGTTGGAAGAGCAGGGGACCACGACCATCCCATCATGCAAAAACGATCCGCTGGCAATGATGGATCCAACGTCATTGTAGTTGTGAAGCGTGACGCACGACGTGTCCGCGCCATCAAGCAGGGCATCGACGCTTGTCCCGTCGATCCCCAGCTCGTCATGAAGCAGCCGCCGACCCAGGGGCGAGACGACCAGGTGGACCTCCGCCTTGGCCTGGGCGCATCCTTGCAGAAATCGACGGGCATACAGCGCTCCACTGGCGCCGGTGATGGCGGTGACGATGACCATAAGCACCACAGGATACGCCATGCGGCGTCCAAAATCCCGCCCCCCCCTCGGCGAGCGTGGGCGGCGGGCATGGCGATCGCAGTTGCGATTTTCACCCTCCCCCGCGTACCTGCGGGGGATGGTTGGGGAGGGGGTTCCGCCCAATCCTCCACGCAAAGCCCCCTCCCCACCTCCCCCGGGAATACCGGGGGAGGGAATAAATGACCCGGCCATGGCAAATGCGCACGCTCTGAGGCGACGGGCGTATCGCAGCGTCAATTTTGATTGACATACGTATGTCACATGCCGATCATATGGGTATGAGGACGACGATTCGGATGGAAAAAACTTTGGCGCATCGCATGAAGGAACTGGCGCGCACGGAGAATCGCACTTTCACGGAATTGATGGAGGAGGCGGCGTTGGATCTGCTCGCCAAGCGCCGCCAGCCGCACCAGCGGGAGCGCATCGTGTTGCCGACCGTTGGCGATCCATCCCGACCCATGACCGAGGAGCAACTTCGGGTGGCGATGGAGGAAGAGGATTTCGATTACGACATGAAAAAACTGGAATTGGAGCCGCGTGCTGCTACTCGACGTTAACGTGCTCGTATACGCGCACCGCGAGGAGCTCCCGCAACATCCGGCCGCGCTGCAGTGGCTTGAACGGATGCTTGAGGATGGATCGGCTTT
>CAYTAP010000063.1:0-12230 GCA_964435775.1 uncultured Tepidisphaeraceae bacterium | reverse complement strand
GGCCGTTCGCGCCGCTGACGCCGATTCAAACGGCGTTCGACTTTTGCAGGAAAATCATGCAGGCGCCGGGATTCGTCCACATCATGCCCGGCGACGGACACTGGGCGCTTTTCGAAACACTCTGCCATCGGTGCGACATCCGGGGCGCCGATACGACTGATGCCTATCTCGCCGCGCTCGCGATTGAACGCGCCGCCATCTGGGTCACCTGCGACAAGGACTTCGCGCACTACCCAGGATTGACTTGGTTGCATCCATTGCTCAATCAAACCGTCACCAACCCCCGTTAAGATTCACCCGCAAAGCCCAAGGCGCATCGCCCGCTTCTCCCCTCATCCCGGCAGGGCGACGAGGTTCGTCGTCGGATTTCCCTCGACGTATTCATACCCCGGCCCGGTTGGTTGCCCGTCCACAAGGCTTGTGGTTTCATGCACGACATAGCCCAGTTTTCGCAGCGCGCCCAGGTGCGCCTGGGGATCGACGCCGAGGGCATGGGGGATGAACTCCAGGAACAGGATCGGACGATCATGCTTGAGAATGCGGGTCATCCCCTCCAGCGCGAACGGTTCGTTCCCCTCGATGTCCATTTTCACAAGCCCGATTCGCACATCCCTCGGCACGATGTCATCGATCCGGACCATCGGCACATCCATGATCCCCGGCGCATGCGCCTCGGCGACCGGACGGACGAACGCCGGGCCCATATCCTCCGTTTCGGGGAAAAACAGCCGCGCGGTTCCCGGCGCGGCGTGGCAGGCGGCCTTGGTCAGATGAACGATGTTCTCATACCCGTTGTCCCGCACGTTTTGCGAGAGCAATTCGTACGTCGAAGGCGTCGGCTCGAAGGAAAAGACCCGTCCGGGGGCGATCGATGATGATCCGGCGATCGACGCCATGATCATCGTGAATAAACCAATATGCGCCCCGGCGTCGATGCAGTTCATCCCCGGCTTGAGCAATCGCCGCATCACCAGTTGAATCTCCGGCTCATGCGCCCCCATCGCGATTCGCACCGCCTGTTTGTCCGACAGGTTGAAGGTCAGGCGCATCCCCGGCAACTGCCGCGTCACGACCATGTCCACCGACGCCACATCCGACACCCGCGCCCGAAACTCGCTGGAATCGATGAAGCCTTTGGTGAAGTCCCTGAGCAGGCTCCGCGCCGTGCGATTCTGATATTCCTTGACCGAGTTGAACTCCGGCCAGCGCCCAAGGAACAGGCGATAGGCATAGAGCACGTCGAGCACTCCCGCCGGCGCATCGCCGAGGGTCACAATGAGGTTTTGTTTGGCAAATCCCTGCAGTTCCTTCGTGGCCAGACGAATCAATTCCCCGCGCCAGTCCTCATTCGAGTTGGACATCCATCACCTCGTTGTGCAATCAAACCCTTGAAACATCCATAAACCAAGATGGCGAATGGCCGATGAGCCATTCGCCACCCAGGGTGCTGAATCAGCTTGCCGTGCGGGCGATCTTAATAAGTTCCCTCGATATGGGACACCATCCCATTCTCGAACACCACGCGGAAGGTGGCCCAGTGGTTGCGCCAGTAGGTCCAGGTGTCCATCTCCATCGGGTTGCGGACCGTGGGGGGATAGCCGATCGCGTCGAGCACGCCCTGCTTGCTCATGCCGACATAGGCGCGTCCTTCCTTGATCCCCTTCTGGTCGATGTCGCTCATGCCGGTCGAGGGGGTGCAGTTGGTCCCGAAGACCTTCTCCAGGTGCTCCTCCCAGGGAGCGACCGACGTCTTGTGCTTGACATAGGTGTATTCGGTCCCGGTGCTGTTGACGACGAAGACTAATCGCTTGTCAGTCACGCTCTTGACCGTGATGTCACTGCAGCGGGGGATCAATCCCGGCTGCTGGAAATTGGCCGAATACAACACATTGCGTCCCTCGTCCGGGTGGAGATTGACGAGGGTTTTGACGCCCTGCGCCGTCGCGAGCGGGGAATCAATTTTGCTGCCTCCCGCGCATCCCATCACCATCGCCAGGCAACCGCATACCACTCCGTACGCAATACGCTTGAACATGATCGATCTCCTTTTCGAATAAAGAAACACCGGTCCGAGGGCGCAAGCCGCCCTCGCCGGCGACACCCTGTCGCCGCACCAGCATTTCAACGGCAGCGGCCTCGTCCGTCAATTGCAAATCTCCTTCGCACTGCTTCGCAGGGCAACCGCGTTCAAAATTTCTTGTCGTGACACCTTCCTTTACCTCTCCCCCGGTACGTCGGGGGAGGGTTCGGGAGGGGGTCTTCGCTCGAAAATGCCCTGCCCCCTCCCCAGCCCTCCCCCGCGAGTACGCGGAGGAGGGAGAAATCTAAGAATGCGGCTGCCCTGACGACGAGTGCGATTCCCCCTTGCAAAATCACGCCATCCCCGACAATATCCGCAGGTCTTCCCCGATTCGACAACCCCCTGTGAAGCCGACCGAACATGAAAAAACTGCTAGTCGCCAACCGTAGTGAAATCGCCATCCGCGTCTTCCGGGCCGCCACGGAGCTGGGGCTGGAGACGGTCGCGGTGTACAGCTACGAAGACCGCTTTTCGCTCCACCGCTTTAAGGCCGATGAGTCGTACCAGATCGGTCCGGTCGAGGGGGGCGAGCCGGTCAAGGCGTATTTGAACATCGACGCGCTGATCGCCATCGCCCGCGAGTGCGGCGCTGACGCCATTCACCCCGGTTATGGCTTTTTGGCGGAAAACGCCGGTTTTGCCGCCGCCTGCGCCCAAAACGGGATCACCTTCATCGGTCCGACGCCGGACTTGCTTGATGCGTTCGGCGACAAGACCGCCGCCCGGCGGTTGGCGAACAAGACCGGCGTCCCCACCCTTCCCGGCACCGAATACGCCTTGAAAACGCTCGCGGAAGTGAAGGCGGCGGCGAAGAAAATCAGCTACCCGATTATCATCAAAGCCAGCTTCGGCGGCGGGGGACGGGGCATGCGCATCGTCCGCGAGGAAAGCGAGCTTCAATCCCGCTTGGAAGAAGCCCAGCGGGAGGCCGGTGCGGCGTTTGGGCGCGCCGATGTCTTCGTCGAGCGCTACATCCCCAAGGCCAAGCACATTGAAGTGCAAATCCTGGCCGATGAGCATGGGGAGCTTGTGCATCTGTGGGAGCGTGATTGTTCGGTCCAGCGTCGGCACCAGAAAGTCGTCGAAGTGGCGCCGGGGTTCGATCTTCCGCTGGAATTGCGGCGGGAAATCTGCGAATCGGCCGTCCGGTTGTGCAAGGGGATCAACTATCGCAACGCAGGCACGGTTGAGTTCCTGCTCGACATCGAAAAGCACGAGTTCTTCTTCATCGAGGTCAACCCGCGCATCCAGGTCGAGCACACGGTGACGGAAATGGTCACCGGCATCGACATCGTGAAAAGCCAGATCCTCGTGGCGCAGGGACATCACCTGCACGAAGCGCCCCTCAACATCCCCGCGCAAAAGGATATTCACACCAACGGCGTGGCGATTCAATGCCGCATCACGACCGAAGACCCCGAGAACCATTTCATCCCCGATTACGGACGAATCAGCACCTACCGCTCGGCTGGCGGCTTCGGACTGCGCCTCGACGGCGGCAACGGCTTCAGCGGCGCGGTGGTCACGCCCTACTTCGATTCGCTGCTCGTCAAATGCACGACCTGGGGCAACACCCTCGACGAGGCGGTGCGGCGCACGGATCGGGCGCTGCGCGAGTTTCGCATCCGCGGCGTCAAGACGAACATTCCGTTCCTCGAAAACCTGATCCGCCACCCGACGTTCCTCTCCGGCCAGGCGACGACCACGTTCATCGACAACACGCCGGAGCTGTTTCATTTCACGCCGCGGCGCGACCGCGCGACCAAGCTGCTGACCTATCTCGGCGATGTGATCGTCAACGGACGTCCGGACGTGAAGGGAAAGGTGATCGCCGGCAGGGAGCTGCCCGAGCCGATGGTTCCCGCGTATGACAAGATCGCGCCGCCGCCGCCGGGGTTGCGTGACAAGCTGCTGGAGATCGGTCCCGAGGCGTTTTCGCAGTGGATTCGCAAGCAGAAGATGATGTTCTTCACCGACACCACGATGCGCGACGCGCACCAGTCATTGCTGGCGACGCGCGTCCGCACGTTTGATCTGCTGAAGGTGGCCGACGCCGTGGCCCACCTGACGCCGAACCTGTTCAGCCTCGAAATGTGGGGCGGCGCCACCTTCGACAGCTCGATGCGCTTTCTCCAGGAAAATCCGTGGGATCGCCTCGATCAGCTTCGCGCCCGCATCCCCAACATCCCGTTTCAGATGCTGTTGCGCGCCAGCAACGCCGTCGGATACACCAACTATCCTGACAACGTCGTCAAGGAGTTCACCAAGGCGGCGGCCGAGCATGGGATCGACGTCTTCCGCATCTTCGACTCGCTCAACTGGACCGAGAACATGAAGGTGGCGATGGAAACCGTTCGCGAGCACACGAGCGCCGTCTGCGAGGCGTCGATCTGCTACACCGGCGACAGCCTCAACCCCAAGCGCACCAAGTACACCCTTCAGTATTACGTCAAGCTGGCGAAGGAACTGGTGAAGATGGGGACGCACATCCTGTGCATCAAGGACATGGCGGGTCTGTGCAAGCCGTACGCGGCATATGCGCTGGTCAAGGCGCTGCGGCAGGAGGTGGGCGTGCCGATCCACTTCCACACGCACGACACGAGCGGGATCAACGCCGGATCGATTCTTCGCGCCGCCGACGCGGGGGTGGACATCGCCGACGGGGCGCTGTCGGCGTTGTCGGGGATGACCGCGCAGCCGAATCTCAATTCGCTTGTCGCCGCGCTGGAAAACACACCGCGCGACACGCAGTTGAATCTCGAATCGCTCAACAACCTTTCCAATTATTGGGAATCGGTCCGCGAGCTTTATTATCCCTTCGAGGAACAGATCAAATCCGGCACAGCGGAGGTTTATCAGCACGAAATGCCCGGCGGGCAGTACACCAACCTCAAACAACAGGCCAAGAGCCTGGGGCTTGGCGATCACTGGAAGCGGATCGCCGAGGCGTATGCCCAGGTGAACGAAATGTTCGGGGATATCGTCAAGGTCACGCCATCCTCGAAGGTGGTCGGCGACATGGCGCTGTTCATGGTGACCAACAACCTGTCGGCGATGGACATCCTCGCGCCGTCCAAGCCGCTCAACTTCCCGCGCAGCGTCGTCGAGATGATGCAGGGGTATCTTGGCCAACCCGAAGGGGGCTGGCCGAAGGTGTTGCAGAAGATCATCCTCGATTCGGCCAATGCCAAGCCGATCAAAGGCCGCCCCGGCGCGACGCTCCCCAAGGCCGACTTCGCCAAAACGAAAAGGGAACTGGCCGAGAAGATCAAGCGCGAGCCGCGCGAGGTCGATGTGCTCAGTTACCTGCTCTACCCCCAGGTTTTCCTCGACTATGAAAAGGTCGTCGATCAATACGATGATCTGTCGGTCATCCCCACATCCAATTTCTTCTACGGACTCGAAGGCGGCGAGGAAATCGCCATCGAGATCGAGCCGGGCAAAACCCTCATCATCCGTTATCTCACGATCGGCGAAGCCCGCGAGGATGGGATGCGCACGGTCTTCTTCGAGCTCAACGGCCAGCCGCGCGAGGTCAACGTGCCCGACCGGGCGCTCGAAGCCACGCTTCACAAACAGCCCAAGGCGGACCCCGATGACCCCAACCATGTGGCCGCCCCGATGCCCGGCAAGGTGACGAACATCGCCGTCAAAGCCGGGCAGATTGTCCACGGCGGCGAGCGCCTGCTCAGCATCGAGGCGATGAAGATGGAGACGGCCGTCTATTCCCCGAGGGAAGCGAAGGTGGCGGAGGTGCTGATCAAAGCCGGCTCCATCGTCGCCGCACAGGATTTGCTCGTGAAGCTCGAAGCCCATTCGGCCGGTTCGGTTGAACCGAATTGGAAAGGCGAGCCCCCTGATACCGGCAAGGATACGAAGGCGGCATCGAAGGGGAAGAAGAAGGGGAAGTAGCCGCCGATTCGAGCAGTCGCGTTGCGAGGGAACGCGCCGCGCTCAGGGCGCAAGCGCCGCGCGGCGACGGAAATCCCGCGGGGTTTGGCCGGTCACTCTCTTGAAAGTCCGCGACAGGTGGAAGGCGTCGGCGAAGCCGGTGAGGGCGGCGATCCGCGCAAGTGAATAGCGACCGGCCGACAGGTGATTCCCGGCCGATTCCACGCGAAGCCGGCGCAACTCGATCATCGGAGCGACGCCCGCCTGCCTCTTGTAGGCATGCGCGAAACCGGATGCGCTCATTTCCATCGCCTCGGCGATGTCGGCAATCGACAATGATTCGTGCAGGTGCATTTTCATGAACCGATGGGCCCGCATGAGCAGGGTCTCATGGCGGCGGCTTTCCGTGATGATCAGCGACCCCTCGACCGGCGCGGCGCGGAGCAGATGCCCGATCACCTGAAGGAAGGCGCCCCGGGCCAGCAGCGCATCGGCGCCGGGTAGTTGGTGGTGATGCAGCGCCTGCCCGATCAGGGGTGGGAGAAGCCCCTGCGGATCCTGAATCGCGCGATGCCCGCCGACGAGCGACCGCAGCGGCCCGGCGGTTTGGCCGCGCTCCACATCGAACATGAGGCAATAACTTTCGCAGACCTTGGAACCAGGCGCGGCGCGTTCGCGGTAGATCGTCCGCGGCGCGTAGAGCACGCCCTCTCCGCGCCCGAATGTGCGCCACGGGCCGCCGGTGATGCTGATCGACAATCGTCCGGCGGTGAACATCTCCAGCATCCAGTGCGGCTGCGACTTGCGGCTTGGCGAAATGCGCTCCATCCGAAACGGGAGGACCGACAGGAGCCGGTATTCCGCGCCCGCCGCCATGGGGCGTTCGTCAGCGGGTGCAGTTTTGTTCATGTTCCGTGCATGATCCGCCATTGCCATTACTTGAATATCGTATACGTTTACCGGCGATATGCACACCCTGCAAGAGATCGCCTCGTTCGGCGTAGTGCAGAATGAAACATACAGGAGCCACCATGACCATGACCGATGCACCCACGTCGCCCCTGGCGATTGACGGCGGACCAAAGACATTTGACAAGATGGAGGGAACGCCGCGCAACAAGGTGGGGGTGGCGGAGCTGTTCGCGCTGGCCGAGCGATTCGGGATGAAGCCCGAGGCGCTGCAACGGCTGCGCGAATCGTTCACGGACGCCGATCTGCAAGGCCATGGCCCGAACCTGGGCAGGTATATCACGACATTCCCCACGCCTTCGAGCGGATCGAAGATGGAGGCGCTGGCCCGTGAGTTGTTCAATTCCCCCTTCGCGCTGGTGGTCAGCTCCGGCACCGGCGCGCTGCATGCGGCGATGGCCGCCGTCGGCGCAGGGCCCGGCAAGGATGTGATCGTGCCGGCGACGGGGTTCATCGCCACGGCGATGGCCGCCGCTCTCTGCGGCGCGACGCCGGTCTTCTGTGATGTCGATGAGTCGATGCAGTTGGACCCAAAGAAGCTGGAAGCGCGGCTCACGCCCAACACCATCGCCATCGCCCCGACCCACCACGCGGGAATGGTCGCGGACATGGACCCGATCATGGAGATCGCGCAAAAGCACAAGCTCAGGGTGATCGAGGATTGTGCCCAGTCGCCAGGCGCGAAATACAAGGGGCGTTACGTTGGCACGATCGGCGACATCGGCTGCTTCAGCATCTCGGCGTACAAGATCATCGGCGGCGGAGAGGGGGGCATGGTGCTGGCGAAGGACCAGCGGCTCTTCGAGCGCGTCAACCAACTCGCCGAAGCCGGCGGCCTGTGGCGGGAAAATCGCTTCGCCCCCGAGCGCTATGAGGGGGAGCTGTTCGTCGGCGCCAATTATCGGATGTCCGAACTCGAATCGACCGTGAACGTCGTGCAGCTTGGCAAGCTCGGGGGAATCGTCGATCGCACCCACGCCGCTTATCGACGCATCCTCACGCAACTGACGCCGGTCCGCGAAATTCATCCGCAGAAGATCAACGATCATGACGGCGCGATCGGGTACACGATCCGCTTCTTCCCCGAATCGTTTGAGCTGAGTGGAAAGATCGTCGCCGCCTTGTCGGCCGAGGGAATCGGCAGCTACACGCGAGGCAAAGCCGCTGGTCCCGACTGGCACCTGTGCAGCGACATGTTCCCACTGAAGCGCATCCTCAAGCCATACAGCGGCGCGGATCAATGCGCCGTGGGGATCGACCTGTACCACCGCGAAGTTTCAGTCGGCGTCAATCAATGGTGGAACACATCCGATTGCGACACCGTCGCGCGCGGCATCAACAAAGTGCTGGCGGCCTATTGCACGCCCGATGAAAAAGCACGACCGTGGTGGTGATGGCGATGGCGATGCCTCTGTCTCCCTCCTCCAATACGCCGGGGGAGGGTGGGGAGGGAGGACTTCTCAAATGCCTTTCGCGCCGCGATGATTCAACACAGCAACAGTGGTCACATTCACCCTTCTGAAAGGCGCCTTATGATCAAACAATCCTTCTGCATCCCGCTGTTTAAGGCCGCCGAGATGGATTTCGACGGCCTCTTCTCCCGCGCTGCGGAGATCGGCTACGCGGCCACGGAAATCTGGGGACGTGATGAACAATTTGAGACGATGGTCGCGGCGGCCCATCGCCACAACCTCGTCGTCGCCAGCATGTGCGGGCACGGCACACTCACCAAGGGGCTGAACGATGTGAAGGAGCATGATCGGATCGAAAGGGACATCCGCGAGTCCCTGGAGCTGGCGGTCAGGCATCGGATTCCAAACCTGATCTGCTTCAGCGGCAATCGAATCGAGGGGTTGAGCGAGGAGGCCGCCCTGGCCGCGTGCGTCAAGGGGTTCAAGCGCCTTGCCCCGCTCGCGGAAAAGGCGGGCGTCAACCTCAATCTCGAACTGCTCAACAGCCGCGTCGATCACGCCGGATATCAGGCCGATCACACGCCCTGGGGCGTCGCCGTCTGCAATCAGGTGGGCAGCCCGCGCGTCAAACTGCTGTATGACATCTACCACATGCAGATCATGGAGGGGGACGTCATCCGCACGATCCGGGACAACATCCAGTGGATCGGGCATGTTCACACCGCCGGTAATCCGGGACGCAATGACCTGGACAGCGACCAGGAACTGTATTATCCCGCGATCTGCCGCGCCCTCGATGCGGCCGGTTACAACGGGTACGTCGCCCATGAGTTCACGCCCAAAGCGGATCGGCTCGAGGCGCTCGCCGAAGCGTTTAAGGTCTGCAATGTCGGCGCGGCATCGGCTGCAAGTCACTGAGCATACAACCAGCCCCACTCTCTTCTTTTCTGGAGTCCTTTGAATGTCCACCATTCCATACATCTGGACCAACGACGACATCGGCTACGGGCAACCCGACCAGTTGAATCGCCAATTGGAGCTGATCGATCGCCATGGCATCCCCGGCGTTTTCTTCGTCATCCCGCGCCTGGGCGGCAAGGACCTCGATCAGGATGCGGACCTTCTCCGCGTCATCGACAAGGCCCGAGGCAAAGGACATGAGTTTTATCAGCATGGATTCGTTCATACCGCCTTCGAGTGCGGCGTGCCCGAGACGTGGATGATGGCTTTTCACCAAGCCACGCTCGACGAATACGACGCCCACCGCGATGAGATCGAAGCCTCGCATACCCTCGAAGCGCTCGTGCGGATGCTTGACAGCGGACAGGCGATCTGGCGGCGGGCATTTGGGGAAAACTCCCCCGGCTTTCGCCCCGGATGGGGCGCGTTTTGCGCGAACTTTTACAAGGCGCTCAAGGCGCTGGACTACCAGTGGGTCTCCTCGCGCATTCCCTCCCCCACCGCGCGGGTCTGGAACCAGGGGAAATGGGATGCGCCCAAGGTCTTTCGCCCGCATATTCCCCTCAAGGCGCACCAGGTTCATGGCGTCACCGAGCACCCCATGACCGGCGGCGAGTACAGCTTCCGTGTGCCCAATGACCCCGACAAGATCGAGGCGATGGTTCATCTGGCGCTGCATGACCTGGACTATTTGCATGAGCGCCAGGGCGAGATGATCATGAACACCCATTGGCACGGGCTGGAACGCAATGGCGGCACCGGCTACGCCGTTCAGGAAAAACTGATCCCCGCGATCCTGGCCACAGGCAAAGCCGAACCGATGGGCATGGTCGAACTGCATCGACGGTGCCTGCCCACACCCTGATTTTCAGCCGGCGTGGATGTTTCCGGGCGCGTGCGGGCGCGCCTTGCCGCAAGCCGTGCGAGGTCGACTCACGCGCATCGGTCCATACGGGCGGCGGCTTGTTGCACGAGCGATGAGCGTAACAACGTTGCGATGGTTACACTCATATAGCGTGCCGCCTTCCACGTGAGGAAGCGCACGTTGGGGAGATCGCGTCCGTCCAACTCGATTGTCTTGAGGGAACATGAAATACACACGCATTCACCGGCTGCTTCGGCTCATCACGCTGATCCAGGGATCCAAGGATCTCAACGCCAGGCGACTGGCCGAGCTTTGCCAGACCAGCGAGCGAAACATCTACCGCGATGTGCAGATGCTTCAAGCCGCCGGCGTGCCGATTTCGTTCGATCCCGAGTGCGGCGGTTATTCGATCCGTCGGGATTTTTTTCTCCGTCCGGTTGAACTGACGCTGGAAGAGGCGCTGGCGATGTTGACGCTGGCCGAACAGGTGGGCACGCGCCGGCAGATCGCCCACGCCGCCGATGCCGGGCGCGCCGCCGAGAAATTACGCGCGGTTTTGCCCAGCGCCATTGCCGAAATGGCCAGTGATCTGGTCCCGCGCACCCACATCGAGCTGGCCAAACGCGCCGAAGAACAAACCGCCGATGTGTACGCCACCGTGCGCCAGGCGATCGCCACTCGACGGGCGCTCAAGTGCGAATATGAATCCCTCAACGGCGGATCGGAACTTGACGCCAAACCGTTTCGCTTCGATCCCTACGCCCTCTATTTCGGCCAGCGGGCATGGTATGTCATCGGGTTGCATCACGGCCACAAGCAGGTGCGCACGCTCAAACTCTGCCGCTTCACGCGCTGCACGCCGACCGACAAGCCGTATCCGATTCCCGACGACTTTTCACTCAATGGCTACTTCGGGCAGGCGTGGCGCATGATGCCTTCGGGAAAGACCCACGACATCCAGCTTCATTTTGACGCCACGATGGCCGAAGGCGTCGCCGACACCCATTGGCATGATTCGCAGATTGTCCACTGGCGCGACGATGGGTCGATCGATGTCCATTTCCATGTCGATGGGCTTGAGGAAATCGTCTGGTGGATTCTCTCCTATGGCCCGCATTGCCGGGTGATCAAACCCGCGAAGCTCGCCGCCCGAGTGAAAGCCCTGCATAAGGAGGCGGCCGGGTTGTATGCCGCGCCAGGCAGGCGGGCGATGGTTTAGGGCGATGATCGCGTTGGCGCATCCGCATGAAGGCGCCGCGCACGAAGCAAGCGGAATTCCTCCAGGCACAACCGCTTATTGCGTGCGCGACTCCTTATGTCGGCGGTCGGCGGCCTCTGATAGTCATATGCTCCATCACATCTAAGGGTCTTCCATATCGGCCCCCATCCAACCCCTCCAAAATTGAAAATGGTGTTTGATTGAGCCAGGCGCCAAGGTCGGATGGCGCCGTCGTTTCATCCTGTAAGCGAAACTGCGACAGGGCGATCAGATCGTTCATCGATCCGGTCACCTGACGGCTGATCGCCTTGCCGAAGAGCATCGGCCCCGTGGCCGCCGCGATGCGCTCGTCATACGCCTTCGAAAAGCCAGCCTCCCTCATCGCATCAGCGATGCCGCTCATCGCGCCGACGATGAAGCGATGCACATCGTTGATCCCCCTGGCGAACATCACCGCGCTGTACAGGGAGCGGGTGTTGCAGACGAGGAGGTATTGCGTCCGCGACACGTTGAAGACGTGCGCCGACCAATCCGTCAACGGGTCGGCCGCCTCGGGCAAGACCGACAATGCAGGTGCCTTTACCTTCCGCGCCAGCTTTTGGGACAAGCGAAAAATCACGGTTTTCATCATACCCAATCGATTGATCCGCGCCACTGACACGCCGTCGTCAGGGGGTGGGTTTATGGTTTCGTTCGATGCCTGCGGAAGCGCTCGTGCGGATGCTCCCCGCGGCGACGCAAACCACCCGCCCCGGCGGCTTCGAGGGAGAAAGCCGCCGGGGATTTTTGGGCAGGGTGTTTCAATTCTCTTTGGTAGGGGCGGCTTCAGCCGCC
>CAYTAP010000062.1:0-22958 GCA_964435775.1 uncultured Tepidisphaeraceae bacterium | reverse complement strand
TGTGGGAAATAGAGAGTTCATCCCATCAAAGACTCCCGACCCCTTTGAATGGACCCGACCAACTGATGAATTATGTGAGTCGGCGGGAGGAGATGATCGCTTATGATGAGTTCAGACGCCGCGGCTGGCAGATCGGCACTGGACCGATTGAATCGATGTGCAAGAACGAGACGCTGCGTGTGAAAGGATCAGGCATGAGATGGGACGGCGACCATGCCGAAGGCATGATGGCCCTGGAGGCCATGCGGCAGAGCAACCAGTGGGATCACTATTGGGTAAACGCCGTTCACTGCAATAATTAGTCGCTGCCCAGAAAAATTGTCCCGCCCGTCTATGATTGGTGAGTGTGATTCAGTGATCTAATGAGAAAATGGAAGTGGCTAGTAAACGGCTTGTTTGTTGGCGGCATTGTGTTGCTATGGGACAGCTACGCCCTTCTCTTGGACGCATGTGCAGGACGGTCACACAACCCGCACGTCGTTGTTGATTCACTCCGAATACTGGCTGCTGGCATAATTTGTCTTGTCTTGCCTGTGCTATTCCGAAAATTTAGCCGTTGAGAACAATGAAGCAATACACCCAAAAACAATTCGAGACGCAGGCCGCGAAATTCATATCCCGTTTGTGTCAACATTTCTTTCAAGGTCTGAGTGAAGGGGACGTAGCTCTTCATCACACGACCGTATGAAGAGCTACGTCCCCTTCACTCTCGCTACGTCCCCTTCACTCTCGCCGCCCCCATATCCTCCCACCCCTCACTCCTCCTCCGCCGCCGGTTTGTAGCGGGCGACGACTTGCTGTTGGAATTGCGCGGGGGCCGGGTCGTAGTGGCTGAACTCCATGACGAAAGAGCCTTGGCCGCCGGTGACGCTTTTGAGTTGGGACTGGTATTGCATGACTTCCGAGAGGGGGGCTTGCGCCTTGATCTGGGCGATGCCGCCGGGGAGGAGGTCGGTGCCCTGGATTCGGCCGCGTTTGCCGGCGAGATCACCGGTGATCGCGCCCATTTTATCTTCCGGGACGGTCACCTCCATGTTGACGATCGGCTCGAGCAGCACGGGGCGGGCCTTGAGGACGGCATCCTTGAACGCGTACTTCCCGGCCGTGCGGAAGGCGACTTCCTTGGAATCAACCGGATGATGCTTGCCGTCGGTGATGGCGACGCGCACATCCTGAAGCGGATAGCCCGCGAGGACGCCCTGATCGAGCAGGTCGTGGATTCCCTTCTCGACGGCGGGAATGAACTGGCCGGGGATTGTGCCGCCGAAGATTTCATTGACGATCTCCAGCCCGCTTCCGCCGTTGGATTGGGCGGCGGGGGAGTCGGCTTCCAGCGGCTCGACGCGGAGGAAGACCTCGCCGAACTGCCCCGCGCCGCCGGACTGCTTCTTATGGCGATGATGTCCGTCGGCCGACTGCTGGATCGTTTCACGGTAGGCGATTTTGGGGGGCTTGGTTTCGACGTGAAGGCCACGGTTGGCGAGCTTTTCGAGGATGAAGCGGAGGTGAAGCTCGCCGAGTCCGTTGATGACCAGTTCATGCGTCTGGCGGTCGGTGTGCCAGCGGAAGGTGGGGTCTTCCTCGGCGATCTTGCTCAGCAAGCCGGAAAGCTTTTGCTCATCGCCCCGCGCTTTGGGAGTAATCGCCAGGCCATACATCGGGATGGGGAAGCTGAGGGGCTTGAGGTGAACCGAATCGAGGGCGTGGTCATCGTGCAGACAATCGTTTGTGTGAAGGTCTTCGATCTTGGCGACCGCGCCGATGTCGCCGGCGATGATCTCGGGAACCTCGATGTGCTCCTTGCCCTGCAGATGAAACACATGCCCGAGCTTGACGGGCTTTTTGTTGTGGCCGATGAAGACCTGCGACTGGCCGGTGCATTTTCCCTGATGGACGCGGAAGATCGCGAGCTTGCCGACGAACGGGTCTGTCGTCACGCGAAAGACATGCGCGAGCAGAGGGGCGTTCACGTCGTTTCGATAGCTGAAGGGGCGTTCATTGTCCGCCTCGCCGGTGAGGAAAGGCTCCGGGTTCCCCTCCAGCGGCGAAGGGAAATGTCGGGCGATCACATCGAGCAATTCGGGCAGTCCGACACCTGTTTTGGCGTCGCAAAACAGGATGGGGATGACGTGCCCTTCGTTCAGCGCCCGCTCGAAGGGCGCGTGCAGGGCGTTGTAATCGGGTTCCTCGCCGCCGAGGTATTTTTCCATCAGCCCTTCGTCGATCTCGACGATCTGGTCGAGGATGGCGGCGTGGCATCGCTTCACCGTGTCGAAGTCGGATTCGCCGTCGCTGCTCAACAGGCAATCGACGACGGCCTTGCCCCCTTTCGAGGGGAGGTTGATCGGAAGACACTCCGGGCCAAAGGTTTCGCGGAGGTTTTCGACGAGGCCGGGAAGATCGAGATCGGGCGAGTCGATTTTATTGATGATGAGCACACGGGGCAGGTGCTGGGCGTCGGCCGCCTCCATGAAGCGCCGGGTGACGACCTCGATTCCCGCGGTCGCGTTGACGACGACCGCGACGGTCTCGACGGCCGGAAGGCAGGCAAGCCCCGGGCCGATCAGATCGGGCGCGCCGGGGACGTCGATCAGATTGATCCGCGCACCGGCGTGATCGAGATGGAGGATGGCCGGGTAGATCGAGTGCTTGTGCTCCTTCTCCTCCTTCTCGAAATCGCTGTAACTCGAGCCATCGGAAATCAAGCCCGGGCGTGTGACGGTCTTGCTCGCCAGCAGCAGCGCGTCGGCGAGCGTCGTCTTCCCCGCCCCCCCGTGACCGGCCAGGAGGACGTTGCGAATGTCGGCGGTGGCGTAGGTGGGCATGGGCTGTTCTCCGCAAATGAATTGTTGCAAGCCTCCGGGCAATGTCGTGTTCAACGCGCCTGGAGAGCGTCCGAAGTATATCGCGCCGGGACGCGGGGCGGGAAGATATTATCGGTTGAGGCCACTTGACCAGCCCGCCAATCAGATTTGGCGTCCGGCGTATATTGGGCTTGTGAAAGGCGAGACCATCTGCTTTGCTTATATTCATGAGACGGTCGAGTGCGCGGGGGATGCTGATCGGGGTGCGGTCGATGAACGAGGAGCGATGACGTGAGCGAGACGGATCAGATGGCGTTTTCCCGATCAGTGGGCGCGATCGAGGAAGGGATGGCGGCGGGATTGCATGTGGGGGCGCAGCTGTATGTATCGAGGAAGGGGAAGGTTCTGGCGGACCTGGCGTTTGGCTCGGCCGGCAATGGCGCGGCGATGACGACCAAAACGGTGATGATGTGGATGTCGGCCGGTAAACCGCTGGCGGCGGTTGCCATCGGGCAGTTGTGGGAGGAGGGATTGCTTGAGGTCGATGGCCCGGTGGCGCGGTTCATCCCTGAGTTTGCCGCGCATGGGAAGGAAGGGATCACGATTCGGCATCTGCTCACGCACACGGCGGGGATTCGGTGGATTGACACGGGTTGGCCGGATGCGCCGTGGGATCAGATCATCGAGCGCATCGCGGGAATGCGCCCGGAGCCGGGCTGGGTTCCTGGCGAGAAGGCGGGGTATCACGTGGTGACGAGCTGGTTTTTGCTGGGGGAGATCATCGGGCGCGTCAGCAAAATGCCCTATGCCCGGTATATCCGCGAACGCGTGTTCAAACAAGCGGGGATGGCCGATTCGCACATCGCGCTGAGCGCCGAGGAGTATGCCGCATACGGGGATCGGATGGGGGTGATGCGGAACACGCAATCAAAGCCGGCTCGGGCGGCGAGCTTTGACACCCCGCGTCATGCGGCCGCCGCGTCTCCGGGTTCAACGGCGCGCGGACCCATCCGGGAATTGGCGAGGCTGTATGAAATCCTGCTGGATCGCGGGAATCTTTCGATGGGCGGGGGGCACTTGCTCGATTCGACGACAGTGGAGGCATTGACCGCGCGTCATCGGACGGGGCTGTATGACCACACGTTCAAGACGGTCGTTGATTGGGGGTTGGGGTTCATCGTCAACAGTCAGTTCTATGGGGATGAGAACCTGCCGTATGGGTATGGGCCGCACGCATCGAGACGGACGTTCGGCCACAGCGGCTCGCAATCCTCCTTCGCCTTCGCGGATCCAGTTCATGGAATCGTGGCGGCCGCCGTTTTCAACGGGATGCCGGGGGATGCGGTTCATAACCAGCGTCAACGGGCATTGTGTGCGGCGATTTATGAGGACCTGGAGAATTTTTGATTTTTGATTGGTGATTTTTGATTGAAGGCGGTGATGGGGTTGCGCGGCTTCGATTAAAAGTCGAAAATCAGCAATCGAAAATGCGCGTTGGTTATCGGACCTGCGATGGTTTACAAGTGCGTGGGCCGATGGTACGAACGGGGGGATCAGCGGGAGTGCATGTTGTTCCTCCGTAATTCCTGCTTCGTCCTTTGATGCAAATTGCCGATAGGAGTCATAATAAGTGGCGTGGCGCTTGGACGTGGATGTTGCGCCATGGAGAGGGGGTAACTGGCGAGGGTGTTTTGTTGAGGGTGGGGTAAGCGCTTTCGGTGTGGATGAACCAGGTGACCCAGGACGATGACCGGCGAACACAACGGTGACAATCACGCGGGAGAAGACGGGCGAGTTGGCGGGGCACCGGCACTGTTAAGCATCGTCATGCCTGCATTTAACGAGCAGGAAGTGTTGCCGATGACCTACGCCCGGTTCACCGCGATGGGACCGGCACTTGAGAAATTGGGGTTGGATTACGAATTGATTTTCGTGAACGATGGGAGCAAGGATCGGACGCGAGCGATTCTGGACGAGTATGCGTTATCGGACCGGCATGTTCGCGCGGTGCATTTGACGCGCAACTTTGGTCATCAGGCGGCGATCTCGGCGGGGTTGAGCGTGGCGCGGGGGGATGCGGTGGCGATCATGGATTGCGACCTGCAGGATCCGCCGGAGGTGTTGCCGACGTTTCTGAGCAAGTGGCGGGAGGGGAACCAAGTCGTTTATGCGGTCCGCAAAAAGCGCAAGGAATGGGTGGGCAAGCGGCTGGCGTACTGGAGCTTTTACCGGCTGTTGCGCTCGATCAGCGAGTTGGAGATTCCGCTGGACAGCGGGGACTTTTGCCTCATGGATCGGTCGGCGGTGAATCTGCTCAATGGGTTGCCCGAGCGGCAGCGGTTTGTCCGCGGGTTGCGGACATGGGTGGGGCTCAAGCAGGTGGGTGTGGAATATGAGCGGCACGCGCGGGAGGCGGGGGTGCCGCAGTACACGCTGGCGAAGTTGATGAAGCTGGCGGCCGACGGGCTGGTCAGTTTCAGCAGCGTGCCGCTCAAGTTCGTCACGCGGCTGGGGTTGCTGGGCGTGGCGATCGCGCTGGGGCTTGGGGTGTGGGTGCTCATTGCCTCGGCGCTGGACATCAAAACGCCTCGCGGATGGGCGAGCACGGCGTGTTTGATCCTCCTCATGGGGTCATTGCAGTTGATTTCGCTCGGGATCATTGGGGAATATTTGTCCCGGATCTTCGTCGAGGTGAAAGGTCGCCCGACGTTTTTGATCGCGGACATTGTGGAGTCGTCGGCGTCTGCGCCCGAGTCGGCGGGGCGCGGCGCGTCCGATCGGTCGATGGCGGCGGGATCAGCGCTATTTCATCCGGGTTGTCCGATGCGAGGTGAGTAGTGGGTCCGTCGCTCGTCAGCAACCTGGTTGTCCTGTTCATCTTCCTCACGGCGGTGATCGTGACGGTGGCGCGCGGACCGCTGATCGCATTCATTCTTGTGTCGTTGCCCTGCATGCTGCTGTTGCCGGAGATTCCGCCGGTGGACATTCAGTTGCTCCCGGACCCCGGCGCCGCGTTCGGCGCGATGTACGGGATTCTCCTTGGGCTTCTCGTTCGCGGGGGGGAGCCGTGGACGATCCGGTGGAACATCATCGACACGCTCGTGATCCTGATCGCCGTGGACAAGGTGATCAACGCGGTGTTAACCGAATACGTTTACACGGGCGTCAGCAGCTCTGGCGCGATGTTCCTGGGATGGATCGGACCCTACTTTTTGGCGCGGCTGGCGTTTCAGTCGGTGCCGGCCAGACGGCAGGCGCTGTATGTCGTCGTCTTTTCGATCGGGGTCATCGCATTTTTCACAATGATTGAAACGCGACTGTGGCCTCACTTTTACAGGCAGAAGATTCATCAGATCCTGGGGCTGGCGACGCTCGATCAGCTCGCCTATTACCGATATGGATTTTTCCGCGCCGATGGACCGTTCAGCCATCCGATTTATCTGGGCAATGCGTGCATCGGGCTTATCGGGCTGGTGACGATCCTGTCGGCGACCACGCCGGGTGGATCGAAGCGCTGGTGGGCGCGGGCCTCGGTGCTGGCGGCGGTCTTCGCGTTGGTGACCTCGATCAGCTACGGGTCCTACCTGGGGTTGACTGCGACGGTGATGTTTTACCTCGTCATGCGCTACTGGAGCTGGGTGCGGGCGAATCTGCGCTGGTTTGCCATCGCGGCGGTGATCTGCGGCTTCGCGGCGACGCTGGTGTTGAAGTCGTTCGACTCCAACCTGGCGGCGAGCACATCGGAAGCGGATCGCAGCTTTCGGATTCGCGTGTTGATCATTCAGAACTCCTGGAATTTCGTGACGTCGGCGGGGTTGTTCGGGCATGGGATCTGGATCGATCAGAGCAAGCTGAAACTGGAGAGCGTGGACAACGCGTACCTGCTCTGGGCGATGCGCGAGGGATGGGTGTATCTGGCGCTCTGGCTGCTCATTCCCATCACCCTTGCCGGGCGGGCGGCGAGGGCGTTTCGAATGACCCGCGACCCCAAACAGCGCGAACCGCTCGTTCGCGGACTGGCGTGCGTATTCGGGGTGATGGTGTCGATGTACACGGTCTGGGCGGATTGGGACTATGTGACGATCTGGACCGTATTGCTTGGATTCACGGTGAGCCTGATCGATTGCTATTTTCGTCCGGCGGCGCAGCGCGCGATGCCTCGGCCGATGGAGCGATCGCACGCGATGCCGCCGCGCCGGATGCAGACGCCGCCGCGGGCGGGAGCGCCGCTTGCGCAGTCGCCGATCCGTACGTCGGCGACAGGGGGTGTGTGAGTGGCAACCGAAGATCGAACGGCTCGAATCGTCGTCGTCAGCGCGATCATGCTCCTGGGGCTGGTCCTTCGCGTGGGGGCGATCATTTTCCTGCACAGTTGGGACCATCCCGGCGCGATGGAGCATCGCGCGATCGCGGGGAATCTGCTTTTGCATGGGGAGTTCGCCTTCGCCGATTTTGGATACATGGGCCCATCCAGCGTGCAGTCGCCTCCCTATCCGGCGCTGCTGGCGGGGCTGTACTGGGCCTTTGGCATTGATTCCCCGCAGGCATATTTCGCGGCGATGCTGATCAACGCGCTGGCGGCGAGCATCGGGGTCGGGCTGCTTTATCTGCTTGTGCGGGTCTGGGGGGGAAGCGAGCGGGTGGCGATCGCGGCGGCGGGGTTGCTGGCGATTTGGCCGACGCAGATTTACGCCTCGACCTTCGCCCAGGCGATCGCGCTGATTACAACCGGCGTGCTGGCGATCATCCTGCTGTTCGCGGTGTCGGTGCGGAGCGGGAAGGTTTGGCCATGGGTGGGATTCAGTGTGGTTGGAACGGTGTCGGCGTTGACCGAGCCGGTGCTCCTGCCGGTTATGGCGCTCAGTGGACTTCTCATTTTTGGATGCACCCGGTTGTCGCTGTCGGTGCGCGTGCGAAACGCGGCGATCCTCCTGGGCGCGGCGATTGTGGTCATCGGTCCCTGGACGGTGCGCAATCGCATCGTGCACGGCGAGTGGATTCCGATCAAGAGTACGTTCTGGGTCAACGTGTGGAAGGGGAACAATCCGTATGCGACCGGGACGGATCGTCTGGCGATGACGCCGCAGGAGCGGCGGCATTTCGCGGCCGGGATGTTTCATTTCACCGATGAAAAGGCGCGCGAACAGGATATTGATCATCAGTACTCCCTCTTGACGCCGACCGAGCTCGCGCGCCTGGAAGGCAAGCCGGAGGCGGCGAGGGAGCGGGTGTTCAAGGACCTGGCGATGACGTGGATCAGCGCGCATCCGATGGAATATCTCCGCTTGTGCGGCGTGCGGCTCATGAAGAGCCTCTGGATCGACTGGGACAACCCCAAGTCGTACAAGCTCGCGTACGTCCTCTCGCGGGCTTTGCTGCTTGTGATTTCAGTGCCGGGATTGATCATGGCGTGGCGACAGCGCTGGGCGCTGGGCTATGCGGAATTGGTCTTCGGGCTTTGCCTGCTGACATATGTGCTGACGATCACGGCGGCGCGATTCGCGCTGCCGCTCGAGCCGTTGCAACTGGGCGTGGGGGCGTTGTTTTTAGTCACGATCGGCGGCTTTCGCAAGGTCCGTGGCGCTCCGCGGACCGCTGCCGGCATTGCGTGAATGGTCCGCGGGATACCACGGACCCTACGAAAGAGATTGGATGCCTTGCGGCGCAAGATGAGCGTGAACGATGAACAATCTCCCGATCTGGCGGTCGTGATCGTCAATTACCGGACGCCGGAGTTGACGATTGCCTGCCTGCGGTCCCTTTCGCGGGAGATGGGGGACTTTGCGTCGATGCGCGTCATCGTGACGGACAATGCCTCGGGGGATGATTCGGTCGAGCGGATCGCCAACGCGATTCAAACGAGCGGCTGGGGCTGGGCGAAGCTCGTGCCGCTGCCGCGCAACGGGGGGTTTGCTTACGGAAACAATCGGGGATTGGAGCACTGCGGCCAGGCCAGGTACATCCTGCTGCTCAACAGCGACACCATCGTCCATCGCGGGACGCTGCGCAAGTGTTGGGATCGGATGGAGAGCGATGCTCGCATCGGCGCGATGAGCTGTCTTTTGCTCAACAAGGATGGATCGATGCAGAATGCGGCGCGGCTGTTTCCCAACCCCGCCAGGCTGGCGGTGGAGGCGATCGGGTTGCCTTGGATCGTGCCAAGCCTGTTTGCCTCGGCCGACCTGGAGGATGCGCGGTGGGACCGCCTGAGCGTGGCGCGACACGTGGATTGGATCGGCGGGGCGTTCATGTTCATTCGCGGATCGGTGGCCAGGGCGATCGGCGGGCTCGATGAATCGTTTTTCTTTTATGGTGAGGATGTTGCGTTTTGTCATCGCGTGTGGCGAATGGG
The DNA here is from genome assembly GCA_964435775.1 of uncultured Tepidisphaeraceae bacterium. Lineage (GTDB taxonomy): Bacteria > Planctomycetota > Phycisphaerae > Tepidisphaerales > Tepidisphaeraceae > CAYTAP01. Next base: position 13,802 of record CAYTAP010000062.1, on the reverse strand, counting down.
GTATCGCTGCTTCTATGACCCGGCCGGGTCGATCACGCATCTCGGCGGCGCATCAAGCGATCCCACCCGCGTCGCGGCCAAACAGCGAAGCTTGTATCACTGGAAGGCACGATATGTTTTGCAGGAAAAGTGCTATGGCGCGGCTGCGGCGTGGATCGTGCGCGGTGTGGATGTGATGACGTGCGGGCTGCGGCTGTTCAAGATGCGCTTGCTGGGCGGGACGTCGTCGCCGCGCTATGAGGTGACGCGGGATGTGCTGGAGATGCTGTCTCGGCCGCTGCGGGTGACTCGGCCGGGGGGCGCGTGATGGAGATGGCCGGACAAAAATTGGTCCGCGGGGCGGACCCTACGGATGAGGGCGCGGTGTTGTCCCATCGTCAGGCGCGCCCGATGCGCATCGCCATCGCGCTGCCGGGTTTGCATCGGGTGGTTCGCGGCGCGGAGGTGGCGCTGGAGGAGGTGGCGCGGGAACTGGTCAAAGCAGGGCATCAAGTCACGCTCATCGGCTCGGGCGAGGCGAGGGCGGGGGAGGCGTATCGGTTCATTCATGCGCCGTGTCGGCCGAGGGAGCGGTTTGAAAAAGGGTGGCCGAAGTTTCCGTTTCTTCGGGATCATTATCAGTACGAGGAGTTGTCGTTCGCGCCCGGACTCCTGCGGAATTATCGGCCGGAGGATTACGACGTCACGCTGACGTGCGGGTATCCGTACACGAACTGGATCCTGGCATATCGAAAGCGCGGCGGGTATCGACCACGCCATGTGTTTGTCACGCAAAACGGCGATTGGATGGTGCATGCCCGTCGGCGGGAGTATCGCTATTTCCGATGCGATGGACTCGTCTGCACGAATCATGAATACGCCGAGCGCGCCAAGGCCGATGGACGGTATCCGAGCGCCCTGATCCCCAATGGCGTCAACCCGAATGTGTTCACGCCGGGCCAGGGGGACCGCCGCGCGTTGGGCCTTGCCGAGGATCGGCCGGTGGCGCTGATGGTCAGCGCGCTGACGCCGAGCAAGCGGGTGCTGGAAGGCATCCGCGCCGCCGCGAAGGTGGATGGGTTGCAATTGGTCGTCGCGGGGGATGGTGAATTGCGAAGTGAAGTGCGCGCGCTTGGCCGGGCGTTGATGGGGGAACGCTTTCACAATGTGAAGCTGCCGCGAAGCGCGATGCCCGCGCTCTATCGCAGCGCGGATCTGTTTTTGCATATGAGCCAGGATGAGCCGTCGGCCAATGCCTACATCGAGGCGCTGGCGACGGGGTTGCCGATTGTGACCACGGATCGGCCGGTGACCCGTTGGACGCTTGAAGACCAGGCGGTGCTCGTGGATACATCCGATGAATCGGCCGTGACACGGGGGCTGCTGCGGGGGATTGAACTGCGAGGCGAGGAAAGGGTGAACGCCCGACGGGCGCTGGTTCAGCGACGGTTTTCCTGGTCGGGCATTGCTCGGCTGTATAGTGACTTCTTCTCTCAAATTGGCCGATAATGACACCAGGGCAGGGCATTCGACGAGCATGACCAACGTCGCCGAAGACAAATTGCCGCGGATTGGCGTTGTCGCCATTGGGCGCAACGAGGGGGATCGGCTGCGCCGGTGTCTGGAGTCGGTGGTGGAGGAGGCTTCTCGCGTGGTATACGTCGATTCGGGATCGACCGACGACAGCGTGGCCATGGCGCGGGGGAAGGGCGTGATGGTTGTGGAGCTGGATCGCTCGACGCCCTTCACGGCTGCGCGGGCGCGGAACGCGGGGTTTGAACAATTGCGGTTTGACGATGGGGACGCTCAGTTCGTCCAGTTCGTGGATGGGGACTGCGAAGTTCGAGTGGGATGGTTGAAAACGGCCATTGAGGCGCTTCAAGGTAACGCGAAGGTGGCCGCGGTCTGCGGGCGACGTCGCGAGCGACATCCCGAGGCGTCGGTTTACAACCACTTGTGCGATATGGAATGGGATACGCCGGTGGGGAACGCCAGGGAGTTCGGCGGGGATGTCATGATGCGGGCGGAAGTATTCCGACAGCTTGGGGGATACAACCCGTCGGTCATCGCGGCCGAGGACACCGAACTGGGTGTGCGGATGCGCCAGGCGGGTTGGTTGATCGAGCGCCTCGATGCGGAGATGACCTGGCATGATGCGGCGATCACCCGTTTCGGGCAGTGGTGGACACGAAACGTCCGCGCGGGGCATGGGTATGCCCAAGGCGCCGCGATGCACGGCGGGTCGCCCACGCATCACTGGGTGCGCGAGGCGCGGAGCATCTGGGTGTGGGGATTGATCGTGCCTGCATTGGCGCTCGCGGGCGCTTGGTGGACATGGGGAGGGAGCCTGCTGCTTCTGGGGTTATACGGGGTGCTGTATTGGAAGATTCGTCGACATGCCCATCGCCGGGGGATGAGCGGACGCGACGCGGGGACAATGGCGTGGTTCACCATGCTGGGGAAGTTTCCCCAGGCGCTCGGGCAGATCGCGTATTGGCGAAATCGTCTGCTCGGGCGTCGCAGCCGGATCATCGAATACAAAGGCACCGAATCGCCGCCGGCGCGGTCCGGGCGAACGGTTGCTTGATGTGCTGTCGGCCGGCCGCACATTTTGAGTGGAAAGAGTGAGTGTTGTGAAGCAATATCGAGTCGGATTTCTGGGCACCGGGTATATCGCCGACTGGCATGCGCAGGCGCTGCGCGCCGTCGAAGGGGCGAAGCTGGTCGCGGTGTGCGATCAGAACCTCGCCAGGGCGGAAGCATTCGCGGCCAGTCATGGGGTGAAGGCGAAGTATCGTGACCTTGACAGCATGCTTGCCGGCGAAAAACTGGATGTCGTGCATGTGCTTCTGCCGCCGTCGGCGCACCATCCGGCGGCGGTGGCGATTCTCAACGCCGGGGTTCATGCGTTCATTGAAAAGCCGATGTGTACGAACGTCGCCGACGCCCAGGCGATCGTTGATCTGGCCGCCGCCAAGGGCTTGCAGGCGGGCGTTAATCACAACTTTCTGTTTTCGCCCATATATGAGCAGCTCAAGAGTGATCTGACGATGGGGAAAGTGGGGCGCATCGACAGCATCACGTTGACATGGAACAAGGAGCTGGGGCAAATCGCGGCCGGCCCTTATGACACCTGGCTTTTCCGCGATCCGCGTCATGTGCTGCTGGAGATTGGACCGCATCCGGTGGGGCAACTGCTCGATCTGATCGGCACGCCGGAGACGTTGCGCGTTGAAGCATCCAATCCGATCCATCTTCCCGGCGGGCGGACATTTTATCGGCGCTGGGTCGCGACCGGGCTGAAAGAGAAGACTTCCTTCGAGTTGCTTTTCTCATTTGTGCCCGGGTTCGCCGAACACACACTGCATGTGCGCGGGTCGCTGGCGGCCGCGACCGCCGACTTTGAACGCAATACATATTTATTGCATCACCACACGCGCTACAACGATGATTTTGATCGCTGCTGCCAGTTGATCGCGCGGGGGTCGTCGCTGGCGTGGCAGGGGGGGAGAAACTTCGTCCGATACGGGCTGGGGAAGTTCAAATTATCACGCAAGGGCAACGCCTTTGGCTACAGCATCGCCCGGTCGCTCCAGTCGTTTTACCAGGTGCTTCCACATTGCGGCGATGCGCGGGGGAGCGCGGCCTTTGGGGCGAAGGTGATTGGGACATGCGTTGCGATGGGTGAAGCGGCCGGGATTTCGGCGACGAAGGTTGATGTGCCCGCGGCAACGCCGTCCGTGGGTCATGCCCAGGCGCAACCGGCGGAGGTATTGATCTTTGGCGCGACGGGATTCATCGGGCGGGAAGTCGTGCGCCAGCTTCTGGCGGCGGGTCGCTCGGTTCGATTGCTGGTGCGCTCGCGCGGGCGGCTGCCCGATGCGTTCATCGATCCGCGCGTCGAGATCATGACTGGCGACACCGCCAACGCCGACGACGTGGACAAGGCGCTGGCGGGGATGAAGTCGGTCATTCACCTGGCGCGGGCGGATGTGAAAACGTGGGGCGAGTATTACAAGCAGGACGTGATGGTGACGCGGCGGATCGCCGAGCAATGCCTGGCCCATCATGTTCAGCGTCTTGTCTACACCGGCACCATTTCCAGCTATTACGCCGGCCGCAAGGCGGGGACGATCACGGAAAAGACGCCGCTGGATGATTCGCGCCGGCGCATCCTGTACTCCCGCGCCAAAACGATGAGCGAACATTTGCTCATGGGGCTGCATCACCATAAGCAACTGCCGGTGGTCATCGTTCGCCCGGGGATCGTCATGGGAAGCGGCGGAAGCCCGTTTCATGGCGGCGTGGGCAATTTTCAGCGCAACGCCGTGGTCCAGCTTTTCGGCAAGGGAAACAACAAACTTCCCACGGTGCTGGTCGAGGATGTGGCGGCGGGCATCATCGCGGCGATGGACACGCCGGGCATCGAAGGCGAATCGTTCAATCTCGTGGGCGATCCGATGCTGAGCGCCCGGCAATACCTCGACGAGCTTGATCGCTTCGCGAGGATTCGTCTGACGCGAATTCCCACGCCGATCTACCGGTTTTATATGACCGAAATGGGCAAGTGGATCATCAAGATGATGGTCCGCCATCACAACCGCATCATGCCCAGCTACGCCGACTGGGATTCGCGCACGCAAAACGCCTACTTCAATTGTGACAAGGCGAAGCGGATGTTGAATTGGCGTCCGACCGACGAGCGCGAGGTGCTCATCGACAAGGGCATTCGCGTGCCCGTGGAGGAGTTCAATGTCTAGCGGAAAGACGCCGCTGAACGCGCGTCACCTCCATTGCCGCGGGCGCGGCGCATCGATGCCACAGGAGCGATGGCCGGCATGAACCTGGCATACCTCGTGAACCAATACCCGCAGCCGAGCCAGAGTTTCATCCGGCGGGAAATCCGCGCGCTCGAGGCGATGGGGCATGCGGTGCATCGATTCAGCGCGCGACGGTGGGACGGTTCGCTTGTTGATCCGGAGGATCTGGAAGAGCGGGAGCGAACGCAGGTGATTCTCGATGCCGGGCCGGTGGGGCTGCTCATGGCGATTCTCTCAACCGTTGTCGGCCGACCGCTTTTGTTCGGCCGCGCCATGGCAATGGCGCTGCGCCTGTCGCGGCGGGCCGACCGGGGGATGATGCACCATTTCATTTACCTCGCCGAGGCGTGCGTGTTGCGCGGCTGGCTCGGGCGGGCGGGTTGCGAACATCTGCATGCGCATTTTGGAACCAACTCGACGACCGTTGCCCTGCTGACCCATTGCCTGGGCGGGCCGGCGTATTCATTCACCGCGCATGGCCCCGAGGAGTTCGATCGCCCCGAAGCGCTGCATCTATCGGATAAAATCGAACACGCGCGGTTCGTGGTCGCCATCAGCGATTTTGGACGCTCGCAGCTCTATCGGTGGTGTCCTGTATCGCAATGGTCGAAGATCCACATCATTCATTGCGGCCTGGATGAGGCGTTTTTCAACCAGCCGCCGACGCCCATCGTGAATGCGAGCCGGCTTGTCTGCGTGGGGCGGCTGGCCGAGCAAAAGGGGATGCCGATCCTGATCGAGGCGGCGGCGCGCCTGTCGGCGGATGGGGTGGGATTTGAGTTGACGATCGCGGGAGATGGTCCGCTCCGGGCGGAGTTGGAGCGGCTCATCGAGCGCAAGGGCTTGCGGGAGCGTGTCAGGCTCGCCGGGTGGATGAGCGGCGCGATGGTTCGCGACGAGCTGCTTCAGTCGAGGGCGATGGTGCTGGCGAGCTTCGCCGAGGGGTTGCCGGTGGTCATCATGGAGGCGCTGGCATTGGGTCGGCCGGTGGTGAGCAGCGCCGTGGCGGGAATTCCCGAGCTTGTTCAAAATGGGCGCACCGGCTGGCTCGTGCCGCCGGGAAATGTCGAGGCGCTGGCGGACGCGATGCGCCAGGCGCTGTCGGCTGACAAGTCCACCCTTGAAAAAATGGGCGTCGCCGGCGCGGCGCTCGTTCGCGAGCGTCACAGCGCGCGCACCGAAGCGGGCAAGCTGGCGGCCTTGTTCAGCAAGTGAGCATCATCAATCATGTGTGGAATCGCAGGCATCATCGGTCGGATTGACGAGAACCATCGCGGAGCGCTGTCGCGGATGGAGCAGGCGATCCGCCATCGCGGGCCGGACGGGTGCGGGTTTTATACCTCGACCCCCGATGCCGCCGGGCATGGCGTCATGATGGCGCATCGACGGCTGTCGATTCTCGACCTTTCCACCGCCGCCGATCAACCGATGACCGATCCCGTTTCCGGGAAGGTGATCGTCTTCAATGGTGAAATCTACAACTACCGCGATCTCCGCGAGGATTTGCAGCGCAAAGGGCAGAGCTTTTCATCCACCGGAGACACCGCCGTTTGTCTGCGGCTGCTCTCTTTGTGCGGCCCCGAAGCGTGCGCCAAATTGCGTGGCATGTTCGCACTGGCGCTTTGGGATGATCGAACCCGCGAGCTGCTTCTGGCGCGCGATCCGCTCGGGATCAAACCCCTCTACATCGCGCGCAACCCCGATCCACGCGGGGCATGGTCGCTCCTCTTCGCGTCCGAGGTGCGGGCGATCCTGGCGTCCGGCCTTCTCGGCTCGCCGAAGCTTGATCCGATGGCGGTGGCGTCGGTCGTCTGGAATGGGTTCGTCGCCGGGCCAGGGACGATTGTTCGAGGCGTACAATCGCTGCCGCCAGGCTCGTGGCTGCGGATCGAAGCTGCGAAAAATGATGGCGGTAGGGCCGTGAAGGAAACATCGACGACTTACTGGTCGATGCCGCGGCGCACCGAGCATGAAAACATGAGCGGGCCGGAATTGATTCACGCGCTCAAGCAGTCGGTCAAGCTGCACCTGGCATCGGATGTGCCCCTGGGTGTCTTTCTCTCCAGCGGGATTGATTCCAGCGCCGTCGCCAACCTCGCGCAGCAGGCATCGGGCGATCCGATTCACACGTTTACGCTGACCTTTGAAGATGCCGCGCTCAATGAAGGCCCGTATGCCCGGCGGATCGCCCAGGCGATCGGATCGAACCACCGCGAAATCCTGCTCAGCGAGAGTCGCTTCCTGTCCGATCTTGATCGCGCGCTCGATACGCTCGATCAGCCGACGTTCGATGGGCTTAATTCCTTTTACATGTCGCATGCCGTCCGCGAGGCGGGCTTGACCGTCGCCCTTGTCGGCACCGGCGGCGATGAATTGTTCGGCGGATACACCACCTTCCGCGACCTGCCGCAACTGCAATCGGCGGCCCGACGGGCGCGCTTCCTCCCGCGCGCCGCGCAAGTGCGCCTCGCGCGCCTGTTTGCCGCGTGGAAGCGCCCGCGCGGGGCATCATCGCTCGTCCCACCGCAGACGCGATGGGCGAAGCTGCCCGACATGGTCGCGAGCGCCGATGATTTGCTGGCGCTGTATCAACTGTCGTATGCCCTGTTTCTGCCGGTGTATCAAAAGCAACTGCTGTCGGCGGACCTGGGCGGACTGACACGCGCTGGATTGCCGGCGGCGCTGCATGCGCGGCTTGAAGGCGAGATCGCCGGCCACGGGATTCACAAAGCGATCAGCATCCTGGAGCAGCGGCTGTTTCTGGGGGAGCGGCTGTTGCGGGATTCCGACGCCGCATCAATGGCGGTGTCGTTGGAGTTGCGGCTTCCGCTGGTCGACCACGTCCTGACCGAGCGGCTCAATCGACTTCCCGATGCGTGGCGCTATCAGCCGGATCGTTCCAAGGCCGTCCTTCGGCGGATCGGGCTGGCCGGTCTCGATCCCGCGCTCTTCAACCGCCCCAAGTCGGGATTCGTTCTTCCGTTTGACCGGTGGATTCGCCAGAGCCTCGGAAAGACGATGGACCAGACGATGCGGGATGAGCGCCTCGCCGCATCGGTTGGTTTGCAAGGCCGAACCGTCGCGCAACTCTGGCAGGCATTTCAAGGAAATGCACCGGGGCTTTACTGGTCGCGCGTCTGGTCGATCTACACGCTGCTCCGCTACGCACAGCGGCATCAGTTGACGATTTGATGCGCATCAGACTTGATATTCGCGCAGGTTTGCACCAAAGAAAGACCCCCTCCCTACCCTCCCCCGTTGGGTACAACGGAGGAGGGAAAAGAATCGCAAGGAGCGCGGAGTTGACGCCTGAAGATCATGGCGGTGAAGCGCAGCGAATTGCCAGCGGTTTTTCTCCCTCTCCCGTTGTACCCAACGGGGGAGGGCGGGGAGGGGGTCTTCTCTTCCAGCGAAAATCCGCGAGGGAATCACTCCCGATTCACCTCATCGCGCCGCATCGAATCGGCGGGCGAGAAAGTCATCCAACTCCGCGAGTGTGGGGAGCGATTCCCAATCGCCGGGACCAAGGCACGCCATCGCGCCCAGGGCGCAGGCGCAATTCAGGCACTCGGCCGGGGGTCGGCCATCGAGATGCGCCGCGAGAAATCCCGCGCCAAAGGCGTCGCCGGCGCCGATTGGATCGACCACGCTCACCTCGTGCGCCGCGACGGTGTGCGTTGCGGCATGATCGAAATAGCTCGCGCCCCGCGAGCCTTGCTTGACGATGACCCGCCTGGGACCCAGTTGCAGCAACGCCCTGGCGGCCAGCGGGGCATCCGTTTCCCCCACGAGCAATGTCGCCTCTGACAATCCGACCAGAAGCGTATCCACATCCGCCAGTAGCGGGATCATCGCCTGACGCGCCGCCTCCTCGCTCCAAAGCTTGCGGCGATAGTTGGGATCAAACCAGATGGGAATGCCCAGTTGTCTGGCATCGGCGATCACATGCCGGATCAGCGCCGCGCACCCATCGCTCAATGCCGGTGTGATGCCACTTAAATAGATGACCGAGGCGTCGCGCCAGCAGGCCGGGTCGAATGAGTCAGGTGAAACGTGGCTGAATGCCGAACCGCGCCGGTAATAATGGACGGCCGGCTCATTTCCCGGGCGGGCCACCTTCATCATCAGCCCCGTCGGATGCGTGGCGTCCATTTGAACATGGGACACGTCGATCCCTTCGCCGCGAAGGGTTTTGAGGATCATCCAGCCGAAGGGATCATCCCCCAGGGCGCTGATCCATCGCGCCGGTTTGCCCAGCCGCGATAGGCCGATGGCGACGTTGGATTCCGCGCCTCCAAAGCCTGCGCTGACGGGTCGGTTGCGTTCCAGCGGGCCTTGCGCCGAATGAAACAGACCCATCGTTTCGCCGAGCAATACGACTGGTTTGATCGCCATGTCCGTGCATCTCCTGCCAGGGCGTCTTGGTTCTCGCCGTAACTTGGAGGGCGTCGCTCCCGCGACGCCACGGCGAACTTCGGCGAGCTCAGTCGAACCCAGGAGGACCGCCGCCCTCCAAGACGCTGTGATGGTGAAGGATAACCGCCAGTGGCGAATGTTTCGATTATTTTATAATTGGATGTTGATATCCAGAATAGAGGGTGCTACGCTCATTTTGTTCATGGGCAACGTGTGGTTGCCTGGTTTTTGGGGGAACAGTTGCAGAGGTATTGCGATGAGTCAGACATTGGAAGAGACGACGGTGGGGCAGTTGGTGGTCGATCAGCCGGCCCGGGCGCGGGTCTTTGAAAAATACGGAATCGATTACTGTTGCGGCGGGCAGCAGGCGCTGTCGCTGGCGTGTAAAAACAAAAAGCTGGATCTGTCGCAGGTACTGGCGGATCTTCGCCAAGTCGATGCCGCGCCGGGCGCGGGGGAAATCGACTGGGCGAAGGAAACCCTGAGCGATTTGGCCGACCACATCACGGAGCACTATCACAATCAGTTGCGCCAGGAGTTGCCGCGCCTGGATTTCATGACCCAGAAGGTGGCGGCGGTGCATGGGATGAACCATCCGGAATTGCTCAAGCTGCGGGAGGTGTTCGTGGAGTTCAAGAAAGAGTTGGAAGAGCACATGGAGTCGGAGGAGAAGGTCATTTTCCCGCTGATCAAGCGACTGGAAAAATCCGGCTGCAAAACCGACGGCCCGGTGAGCGGCATCGATTCGCCTATCGCGCAAATGATCCGCGAGCATGATGACGCCGGCGAGGCGATGGAAACGATGCGCCGGTTGACGGGCAACTATGTGGCTCCGCCGGACGCCTGCAACACCTACCGCACGCTCTTCAGCGCGATGGAGGAGATGGAAGCGCAGATGCACCGGCACGTTCACGCAGAGAACAGCATTTTGTTCCCGCGGGTGCTGGCTTGTGAAGGAGGCGGCATCGCGGCGGCGGCATCCTGAGCGGGAGAACCCGGGATGACCCCGGCCGGTCAATGGCTCATTCGCTTGAGCTGTTGGCCGGCTGTTTTTTATTGACGCGGACGTGAATGGGGAACACCGCTTCGGCCGCTTGTGTCGTGGCAACCGGATCGGTCCCCAGGCGCGACAGCGGGACCTTCATGGAATTTTCCGACGCCAGCTCGGCGATGGTCGATGACTTCAGCGCGTTTTCCACCAGCGCGATCGCATCGTCGAGCCGGCGATGCACCTTGCACAATTCCATCCCATGCTCTTTGAGGTGCAGCGGACAAGAGGTGATCCGCTGCAACGGCGACACCACCTGCATGACGTCGTATACGGTGAGATTGGCGGGATCCTGCGCGAGGGTTGATCCGCCGTGCAGCCCGCGCTGCGAGGTGACCATGCCGGCGCGTCCGAGGGTGCGAAGAATCTTGGCGAGGTACCCTTCGGGTACATGGGTGGCGGCGGCGATTTGCCGCGTCGTCGCCACTTTTCCGCCGATCGACGCCAGAAAGACCACGACGCGCAATGTGTACTCACTGGTTTGACTGAACATTTGTGTTTCCTGTCATCGCACGGGGTGATTACTGAACGTTGATATCCGGAATAACCAATCCTATTCTATAACAGTCGTTCCCGGCAAGCCCATACGCGGTGCGCGTGGGCAAAAAAATAAAAAAATCCATGGTTGGGAAGGCCGCTTCAGGAGAAACCCCATGCCCGTCACCCTCGGCGCCAAGCCCGAACATGACTTTGGTCAGCCCATCGGATTGCTCAGTGACTGCCATCGTCGGATCGAGCGGTTTCTCGATATTCTGCTCAAGGTGGCGTCCGCCGGACGCGGCCAGGCGCTGAGCGGCGAGCAACGCGGCGCGCTGGAAACGGGGTTACGCTATTTTGCCGTGGCCGCCCCGAAGCACACGGCCGATGAGGAACAATCCCTCTTCCCCCGCCTTCGTGCCGACGGCGACCCCCGCGCCCACGCGGCGCTGCAGCGCATGGCGGCGCTGGAATCAGACCACCGGCTGGCCGACGAGGGACATGCGGAGGTGGATCGACTTGGTCGGGTGTGGCTTGATAAAAATGAATTATCGCAGGAGGATTCGACGCGATTATGTGATCGGCTGGCCGCGCTCAAAGCGCTGTACGCGCATCACATCGAGATGGAGGAGAAGGAAGTCTTCCCCGTGGCCAGTCAAGTGCTTGACGGCTCGACGATCCGCGACATCGGGCGGGAGATGGCCGAACGACGGGGATTGAAAGCCGATTGAATCTCATCCATGCCATCAAGGCGGCACGCTGCATTGGGCGGCGCCGGCTGGTTGAAACATGGATGGGGTTTATGGTCCAATTGACCGACATGAGCTATCGCATTGGTCATGGATACGATCTGCATCGGCTGAAGGCGGGGGGCGAACTCGTTCTTGCGGGAGTGGTGGTTTCACGGGAGATGAGCCCGGTTGCCCATAGCGATGGGGATGTGGTTTTGCATGCGGCCGTCGATGCGCTGCTGGGGGCGCTGGGGCGCGGGGACATCGGCGATCGATTTCCCAACAGCGACCCGCGATGGAAGGATGCCGCCAGTCGCGTGTTTATTGAATCGGTGATGGAGGATGTGCTGGATGAAGGGTTCCGCGTCGTTAATTGCGATGTGACCGTGCTGGCCGAGCGGCCTCGGTTGGCGCCGTTCAAGGCGGCGATGGCGAGGTCGCTGGCGGATCTGTTGGGGGGGTGCCTGGTCAACGTGAAGGCGGGAACCAATGAACAGTGCGACGCCATCGGACGCGGCGAAGCAATTGCCGCGCATGCAACCCTACTGCTGGCCAAAGGGGATGCGACACTCCCTAGATAGCGAAAGCTTGCTCGCAGCGTTGGCGGTTGGCGGATATAGTGGCGCAAGAAGTAGCCAATTATTGTGGCCGATGTGCATGGATGGAGGGCGTCGCTCCCGCGACGCCGCGGCGTTGCGGGAGCAACGCCCTCCAATTTTCCCCGCTGCCGCGCGTGAGGCCGCAAGTGATGACTACTCCTGTGGCGCGGCCGGATCAACTCGCGGTGTGGCGGATCGGGTGCACCATCGCATATAGTTTCCAATCCCGTTGCATTGACCCAACTTCGGCTTTATTGCGGTTGAAAAAACCATGAGTCTTCGCGTCTACAACACACTCACGCGTGACAAGGAAATCTTCCAGCCCGTCGTTTCGGGCAAGGTGAGCATTTATCTCTGCGGGCCGACGGTGTATAAGCCGCCGCATCTGGGGCACATGGTCGGGCCGGTCATCTTCGACGCGATCAAGCGATACCTGCTGTACAAGGGGTATGAGGTGACGCTCGTCATCAACATCACGGATGTCGAGGACAAGCTCATCGACGCGTCGGCCAAAACCGGCACCTCGGTCGAGGCGCTGGCGGCCCGCTACACGACCGAGTACCTGGACTGCCTCCAGCAACTGGGCGTCGACACGGTCGATTATTTCCCTCGCGCGACCGATCACATGCCCGAGATCATCCAGCTTTGCACGACATTGATCGAAAAGGGAAGCGCCTATCCATCGGATGGGAACGTCTATTTTGATGTGACCAGGGATGGTGATTACGGCAAGCTTTCGAAGCGCAAGGTGGAGGAATCGGAGGCGGGGCTTCGCGCCGTCGAATCAACGGGCAAGCGCAACCCTGCGGACTTTGCCATTTGGAAAGCGGTCAAAACCCCCGCGCCCGGCGAGCCCGTGTGGGACAGCCCGTGGGGTCCGGGTCGGCCGGGGTGGCACATCGAATGTTCGGCCATGAGCATGAAATATCTGGGTCAGACCTTCGACATGCACGGCGGCGGGCTTGATCTGCTCTTCCCCCATCATGAAAACGAGCTGGCGCAAAGCGAATGCGCGACCGGCCAGCCTTTTGTGCGATTCTGGATGCACAACGGCCTGACGCGGATCAAAACGAAAATGGCCGGCGGCGAGTGGGCCAATGAAAAGATGAGCGGGAGCCTGGGGAACGTCGTTTCCGCGCGGGATCTGATTGAAAAGTATGGCGCGGATTTGCTCCGCTACATGCTTTTGAGCACGCATTATCGTCGTCCGATTGAGTTCAATGATGAGGTGATGACCAATGCGCGCAAGGGACTGGCGGTGTTTCATCGGCTCATCGAGCGGATCGAGCGGCTGAGCGGCAAGCGATTGGAGAACGCGAGTCCCGACATGAAGCAGGCGTCGGCCGGTTTGATGGCGACGGACCTTGCGGAGTTTGCGCGAACGGTCTTGTCCTACCAGATGAAGTTTCTGGAAATGATGGATGATGACTTCAACACCGCCGGCGCGATCGCGGTGATGCATGAGTTGGCGGGGGAGGTCAACGCGTTCATCGAGAAGAACGCCTTGGAGCGGGAGAAGAAACCACGGGAGGTGGATGCCGCCGCCGCCGCCGCGATGAGCCTGCGCAACATGGGCGCGGTGCTTGGTTTATTCCGTCAGCCGATCGGTGCGGTTCCGAAGGACACGCAGTTGACGGATCAACTGATGCAACTGCTCATCGCCCTTCGTCGCCAGGCGCGGGCAGACAAGAACTTCGCGCTGGCGGACGGCATCCGCAACGGGCTGAGCGAC
>CAYTAP010000061.1:0-23220 GCA_964435775.1 uncultured Tepidisphaeraceae bacterium | reverse complement strand
ATCCTGAGCAACTCGCCGGCGCGGGAGGCGTTTTCATCCTGGCGGCACATCGCCCTGGGGTTTCAGTGGGGCGCGTCCACCTTCGCCCTGTCGCTGCTCGACTGGGTCAATCACGGGCTTTTGACCATCTTCTTCATCGTCGTCGGCCTGGAGATCAAGCGGGAGTTCACGGTCGGCCACCTCTCGAGCTTCCGCTCCGGCGCGCTGCCGGTCATCGCCGCCCTCGGGGGCATCGCGCTGCCGGCGATCATCTTCGCCCTCGTCGCGCCGCCGGCGTTCCGCCACGGCTGGGGCATCCCGATCGGGACCGACACCGCCTTCGCCGTGGCGCTGATCGTGCTGCTGGGGGACCGCGTCCCCATCGAGTTGCGCGTCTTCCTGACCGCCGCCGTCATCATCGACGATATCGTGGCGATCGTCGTCATCGCGCTGTTCTACAGCGGCGCAATCCACGGCTCGTTCCTGATCGCCGGCGGCGTCGTCACCCTCGTGCTGATGGGCCTCAACCGCGCCGGCGTCTTCAAGAGCCTTCCCTATGCCATCTGCGGCGTCATCCTCTGGTTCTTCCTCCATGAAGCCGGCCTGCACGCCACGCTCGCCGGCGTCATCCTCGCGGTCCTGATCCCCACGCGCCCGCCCGCCAACCTTCACGCCCTGTTGACCCAGGCGCGGGCCGTCATTCATCTCGACAGCGCCCACGCCGGCGAAGCGATGCACCCCGGCCCCTCCGAGCCGGCGCTGCGAATGCTCGACGCGATTCACGCCCGCATCGATTCCCCCGCCGACCGCCTCCTCCGCACGATCGAGCCTTGGTCGAGTTACCTCGTGCTCCCCATATTCGCCCTCGCCAACGCCGGCGTCACCTGGTCGGCCGATGTCTTTCGCGGGCACGGCCAGTTGATGGCCGCCGTCACGCTGGGGCTGGTTCTCGGCAAGCCCATCGGCATGGTGACCGCCGCCTGGCTGGCGGTTCGAAGTGGCCTGGCCGCCAAGCCGGACGCCTATTCCTGGCGGCAGTTGATCGGCGCGGGCGCCCTGGCCGGCATCGGCTTCACGATGTCCCTCTTCATCGCCGGCCAGGCCTTCCCCTCCGCCACCGACTACGCCGCGACGAAGATCGCCATCTTCATCGCCTCCCTCATCGCCGCGACGGCGGGCTTTGTCATCCTGTACCCCCGCAGAAGCGGCGAAGTTGCCGATCCGCCCCCGGCCGTCTGAGGCCAGGGACCGGCGGTTTTCGATCCTTTCTTGACGTTCGCCGCCCCCCCCGATAGCCTCGCTCGCCTCATGGCCACACCCCTCAAACGCACGCCGTTTTATGATTTCCATGCCTCCGCCGGGGCGCGGATGGTTGATTTCGCCGGATGGGAGATGCCGATCCTCTACCGCGGCATCGTCGATGAGCATGAACAGACGCGGCGGAGCGGCTCGATCTTCGATGTCTCCCACATGGGGCGGCTCCATTTTTCCGGTTCCGATGCGATGCGCTTCCTCAATCATGTCGCCACCCGCAACCTCTCCGATCAGGTCGTCGGCCAAAGCCGCTACAGTTTGATCTGCAATGAGCGGGGGGGCGTGCTTGACGATGTGATCATCTCGCGCGACGCCAAATACTGGCTGATGGTCTGCAATGCCCCCAACCGCGAGAAGCTCGTCCTCTATTTCATCGACACCCGCCGGGCGAGCGGCATGGATTTCGACCTGGCCGATCAGACTGAATCGACCGCGATGGTCGCGTTGCAAGGTCCCAAGGTCATTGATCGCGTCAGCGGCGTTTTGCCCGTCGATGTCAAGGCGATGAAGCGCTATCACTTCGCCACCGCGAGCCTCATGCTGATCAAGCTGGCCGTCTTCCGCGGCGGATACACCGGCGAGGATGGCATCGAGCTCATCATCCCCGCCAAGATGGCGCCGATGGCGATCAAACTCCTCGCCGGCCGCGCCGACAAGCCCGATGCGACGATCAAACCCGCCGGCCTGGGGGCCCGCGACACCCTCCGCCTCGAAGCCGGGATGCCGCTTTACGGCCATGAGCTGTCCGAAACGATCGACCCCATCTCCGCCGGGCTCGGCTGGGCGGTCGATCTGGCCAAGGACTTTGTCGGCGTCGAGGCCTTGCGCAAAATCAAGGAAACCGGCCCGAAGCGAAAGCTGGTCGGATTGGAGTTGGAGGGCAAGCGGATCGCCCGCCAGGGAACGCCGGTCAAGCTGGGCGAGGAGGTCATCGGCGAAGTCACCAGCGGCACATTCAGTCCCACGCTGCAAAAAAGCATCGCGATGGCGTATGTGGACGCCGCCCACGCCTCCGAGGGAACGAGCCTCGCCGTTGACTTGAAGGGGTCGATCAACCCGGCCAAAATCGTTAACCTACCCTTTTACAAACGCCCTGCGTAGGGGCCGGGCGGCCCACCACGGGCGGCGGCGGTTGATCGTTTCAACCGCAAATGACGCCGATCCAAGATCAAAAAAGCACAGATCAAAAATCAAAAATCAAAAATCGAAAATCAAAAATCGAAAGTCCACCCATGCCAATCCCAACCGACCGCCGCTATCTCGAATCGCACGAATGGCACCTTCTGGCCGGGGATGTCGTCACGCTCGGCATCACCCAGTTCGCCGCCGATGAGCTGACCGACATCACCTTCGTCTCCCTGCCCAAGGTGGGAGACAAGATCGACGCCAACGGCCGCTTCGGCGAGATCGAATCGGTCAAGGCGAGCAGCGACCTGTACAGCGGCGTCGCCGGAACCGTCACCGCCGTCAACGACGCCCTCGAGCAAAACCCCGGCCTCGTCAATCAGGACCCCTACAAGGGCGGCTGGATGATCAAACTGAAAGCGACGAACCCCGCCGACGTGAATACACTCTTGACGAGCGAGGAGTATTTGAAAAAGACGGGGCATTGACGCCTGCTCGTGGATGCGATTGAGAGAGGCTTTATGATTGATTGGCGACAATACCTAACGCATGACGCGACGGTCTGCCACGGTCAATTGTGTGCCGTCGGAACGCGCGTGCTGGTAACGAATATTCTTGACAGCTTGGCGGAAGGGGCGACGACGGACGAAATCCTTCGCAGCTATCCTTCCCTGCGACCAGAGCATGTCGAGGCGGCCTTGGCGTATGCCGCGGAACTGGCTCGTGAGGAGAGCCTCCTACCCGTTGCGGGCCTGTGAAGTTCAAGCTGGATGAAAATCTTCCGGCCGAGTTGGCGGAGGAACTGACCGCCATGGGCCATGATGCGGATACCGTTGAGGCCGAGCGCCTGGTTGGAGCAAAAGATCAGACCATCCTTCACGCCGCTCACCGCGAGCAACGCATCCTTTTGACTCAGGATAAAGGAATTGCCAATATTCAGGCATATCCGCCCCAAAACTACTCAGGTATTGTTTTGTTGCGTCCGCAATCGACTGGTCGACGAGCGACGCCCGGTTTCGCCCGACATCATCTGCCCGATATCATTCGATCCGCAGCGGCTGGAAAATTACTAATCGTCACTGACACAGGAATCCGCATTCGCTGAGACGCATTCATGGACTACGTTCAAATCACCCCCAAACAACGCGATGAGATGCTCCAGGCCGTCGGGGCCAAAACCATCGACGACCTGCTCAAGCAGGTGCCCGACGCCTTCCGCCTGCGCGAGGTGCTCGACCTTCCCCCGGCGATGGATGAGCTGACGCTCCGTCGGCATCTGAGTGAACTGGGCGCGGCGAATCGCTCCGTCGATGACAAAGTCTGCTTCCTCGGCGCCGGCGTCTATGACCACTTCATCCCCGCCACCGTCGATGCCCTCGCGATGAAAGGGGAGTTCCTCACCGCCTACACGCCGTACCAGGCCGAGGCGTCGCAGGGTTCCCTCCAGGCGTTCTTCGAGTTTCAGACGATGGTCTGCCAGCTCACGAGCATGGAGGTCGCCAACGCATCGCTGTATGAAGGCGCGACCGCGCTCGCCGAGGCCGCGCTGATGGCGCTCAATGTGACGGGCAAGCGCGAGATCATCGTCAGCCAGGGCGTCCATCCGCATTATCGCCGCGTCCTTCAGACCTATCTTGCCGATCTGCCCGCCATCTACACTGAAATCCCATTGAAGAACGGCGTCGTCGATACGCAGGAGCTTGAAAGCGAGCTGGAGGCCGACACCGCCGCCATCATCGTTCAATCCCCCAACTTCCTGGGGCATATCGAGCGCGTCGAAACGATCGCCAAGTTCGCCCACGCCAACGAATCCCTCTGCATCCAATCATTCAATCCACTCAGCCTCGGCATCCTCAAGCACCCCGGCGAGATGGATGTGGACATCGCCACCGCCGAGGGGCAACCGCTGGGAATTCCCCTCCAATTCGGCGGCCCGTACCTCGGGCTGTTCGCCACGCGCACTCAGTTCATGCGGAAAATGCCAGGCCGACTCGTCGGTCAGACCGTTGATGCCGAAGGCCGCCGCGCCTTCTGCCTCACCCTGCAAACCCGCGAGCAACACATCCGCCGCGAAAAGGCGACGAGCAACGTCTGCACGAATCAAGGCCTGCTCGCTCTCCGCGCCAGCGTTTACCTGGCGACAATGGGCCCGCAGGGCATCCGACACGCCGCGCAGCTTTGTCACAACAAGGCCGCTTACCTCGTCGAACGCCTCAAGCAGGTTGGCCTGGCCCCGCGATTCGATCTTCCCTTCTTCAATGAAGTGCTCGTCAAACTGGATCGCCCGGTGGCCGATGTGCTGGCCGACGCCTCTCGCGCGGGCATCCTCGCCGGCTATCCCATCGGACAGGATGATCCCAAACTCGCCGACTGTCTCCTCGTCGCCGTCACCGAAAAGCGCACCCGCGAAGAAATCGACCGCCTCGTCGATCTGCTCGCCGGCTCAACTGCCTCTTCCCGCGCCGCCTCCAGCCACGACGCCGACCAGTTCGTCAATGCGGATCTGGCGGAGTGAATGCTCGCTGTAACGCTTTATGTGAATGTGGATTCCGATGAACGTCATTCGCGACTATCAGGGCCGGAGCATTCGCATCACAGATGAACGGATGAACCACA
Source organism: uncultured Tepidisphaeraceae bacterium (assembly GCA_964435775.1). GTDB lineage: Bacteria > Planctomycetota > Phycisphaerae > Tepidisphaerales > Tepidisphaeraceae > CAYTAP01. The sequence continues at coordinate 18,186 of CAYTAP010000061.1, read as the reverse complement.
TACTCGAGCATCCGGAAATGGGCGCAATGGCATCGGCCATCGAAGAAACGCTTATGCAGCCTCAGCAGGTGATTCAGTCCCTGGGCGACGCTGACGCGCGACTATACTACCGCTATTATAGGGAAACGGTTGTTGGTGATAAGTATCTCTGTGCGGTAGTGAAAGTTCAGGATGCCGATGCATTTGTCATAACGGCCTACCTGACGGATCGACTCAAGAAAGGAACATCCCTGTGGAGCCAAAAATCATAAAACTGTGGTATGACCGCGAAGGCGATTTCCTTGAGGTGCTCTTCGAGCGCAAGGAGGGATACTTCCGCGAGACCGACAATGATCGCGTTATGGAAAAAGTTGATTCGCACGGGCGCGTTCTCGGTTTTTCCGTGCTTGGCGTCAGTAAACTTTCAGAGCGCCCTTTGGATGTGGCGCTTAGTCGTTAAGTTCATTGTTCCCAAATGCAAGGCCATTGATGTTGTCCGAACCCCTCCTCTTCGAAATCTCCACGCCCGGTGCCCGCGCCGTCGATCTTCCGGCGTCGGATGTCCCACACGTCGATCTCGACCCCGCCCTAGCCACTTTTGTCGAGACCGCGCTGCCCGAGCTCGGCCAGCTTGATGTCGTCCGTCACTACACGCATCTGTCTCACCGCAATTTTTCGGTGGATGACAATTTCTACCCTCTCGGTTCCTGTACGATGAAGTATAACCCGCGCGTCAATGAGTGGGCCGCGGCGCTGCCGGGATTCGCCAACCTTCATCCACTCCAGCCCGAGGCCGACTGCCAGGGGGCGCTGGCCCTTCTTTATCATCTCCGCGAAATGCTTCAGGAAATTGCCGGGCTTGATGAGGTTTGCCTGCAGCCCTGCGCCGGCGCGCATGGCGAATGGACGGCGCTGAAAGTGATCCGCGCCTATTTCCACGATCACGGCCAGCCCAAGCGCCACATCGTTCTCGCCCCCGACACCGCCCACGGCACCAACCCCGCCAGCTGCGCCATGTGCGGCGCGAATGTCGTGACGATCAAAAGTCGCCCCGACGGCCTGACCGATCTCGATGATCTACGCGCTCACTTCGCCAAGCATCCCGGCGAAGTCGCCGCCGTCATGGTCACCAACCCCAACACCCTCGGCAAGTTCGACGCCCACATCGCCGAGATGGCCAAAATCATCCATGACGCCGGCGCGTTCCTCTACCTCGACGGCGCCAACATGAACGCCATCCTCGGCATCGCCCGACCCGGCGATTTCGGCGTCGATGTCATGCACTACAACACCCACAAAACCTTCTCAACGCCTCACGGCTGCGGCGGCCCGGGCGCCGGACCCATCGCCGTCCGTAAGGAACTGGCGCCCTACCTCCCCGTCCCCCAGGTGGTGAAACTCGCCGCGAAAAAGTCTTCGTCCGCCTCCCACAGTCACGGCGTCCGCTATGCCTGGGACCATGACCGACCCAAGTCCATCGGCAAGGTCCGCTCATTCTCCGGCCAGTTCAATGTTCTCGTCCGCGCCTACACCTACATCGCCGCCGCCGGTCCCGATGGGCTGCGCCATGTTTCCGAAACCGCCGTCCTTGCCGCCAACTACCTCGCCCAGCGCCTCAAGGATGTGTATCCGCTCCCCTATGGTCCCCAGTCCGGCCAACCCATGGCGACCAACCCCTGCGCCCACGAGTTCATCGCCGTCCCCCGCGCCATCCTCGATCGCGGCGTCACGATCATGGACATCGCCAAGAGCCTCATCGATCGCGGCTTCCATCCCCCGACCGTCCATTGGCCGGTCCATGATTGCCTGATGATCGAGCCCACGGAAACCGAATCGAAAGCAACGCTCGACGCTTTCGTCGATGCGATGCTCGACATCGCCGCTCAAAGTGAAAAGGATATCCAACCCCTGAAAGATGCCCCCATTCATCAACCGGTCCGAAGGCTTGATGAAGTGGGCGCCGCCCGCAAGCCCATCCTCACCTGGTCCGGCGATGCCACCGCGTGACACAATCCGCGCCGCGCGAGCGACGCACTACGCGTGGCATGGGCGGCTCGCCCATGTTTGCGCACACAACCCCTGAGTACCGTCGAGCATGCCGCAGGAATGTATCACCGATGCAGCGATAGTTGCCGCGACGCCACAACCCCCACCGGGAACGACCGCGAACCCCCGCTTCGCATCGCCACCGCTCGTCCGCTCGTCCGCGTCTGATATGAGTTTTTCCGGGCCTCTTCCAGTCGATTTTTTGCATCCACCCATTGCGGATCGCTCTGCAGCGCCGACTCATGCTGATGCCGCAACTGGGTCATTGTGGCATACGCGTCGACCAGGCTCTCTTTGGCGGAATTGATCTCCTGCTCCCCCGCACACGCGGCCGACACCACCTTCGTCAGCGCCGATCTCAACTCCAGAAGCTCCCTGGCCGCTTGATAGATGCGCGCGCGATCCACCACAGGCTGCTTGCGCAACTCTTCCATCGCCTCTTCTCGCTCGCTGATCGCCCGGCGCATTTTTCGATAGTCCGACGAGTGATACACCTCCGTCAACACCGCCTGCCGGGCCGTTTCCAGACGGCGGCGCGACGCCAGCAGGTTGTCCTTGGCCGACTGATATGCCCCGTTCTCCTCAAGTTCGCTCCAATGCGACAGGCGGACCTGATTTAGTCGCGCCTGCGCCATGCGCAGCAGAGTGCCTGTGGACGGCTCATTTCCCTCGCTCCCCGAAGCACCATCAAACTTGTACGTCCCAAAAACTGCTGCGGGGTTACCAAAATTAACCGTTTCGCCATGCGAGGACCCGGCCAAAACGCCGATCCCCAGGCAAGCCACGCACAACAACCGGCTCGCCGGCCAGCCGATCCTGCCACCCGCCATGATTCTGGAATGCTTCATCGCCAAACCTTCCCTCTCCATCCGCCTCCAAGCGCATCCTCCACCACACCATTATTGAATCGGAATAATGCGATAGCAACTTTGATGCCATATTTATTGGACGCTGAGCGAGGCGCGGCATGCCCTCCACATTCATGCAAATCGGGATTTGAGTGTCTTTCTCATCCTGGATGCAGGGGGTATCGTTCTACTTCGCCGGACGCGAACGCGGCAACATGGTGGATCGGATAGACCAGGCGTGTATGACCGACCAATCCTTCATTCTATCGATCGATCAGGGCACCACCGGATCCCGCGCGCTCCTCGTCGATCGCGCCGGGCAGGTCGTCCATCAGTCCTACGCCGAGTTTTCCCAGCACCTGCCCAATCCCGGATGGGTCGAACATGCTGCGATGGACACCTGGCATGGCGTGCAACGGGTGATTGAACAGGTGATTGCCGCCATTGACGGGCGGTGGGAACAAATCCACGCCATCGGCATCACCAACCAGCGCGAAACGTGCCTGCTCTGGTCTCGTCAACCCGGGTTGCCCGTTCATCACGCCATCGTCTGGCAGGATCGCCGCACCGCCGACCGCTGCGCTGCCCTCGCCGCCCACGCCGGGGAGATCGCCGACAAAACCGGCCTCGTGATCGATCCCTACTTTTCCGCAACCAAAATCCAATGGCTGCTTGACCATGTTCCCGGCGCTCGCGCCGACGCGGCCGCTGGCAGCCTCTGCGCGGGGACGATGGACTCGTGGCTCATCTGGCAACTCACCGCCGGTCGCGCGCACAAAACCGATTTCACCAACGCCTCGCGCACCATGCTCTTGAACATTCATCGTCGCCAATGGGATGATGACCTGCTGAGCTTGTTCAACATCCCGCGCCAGCTTCTTCCACAGGTCTGCGAGCCCCGCGAAATCATCACCCATACCGATCCCGCCCTCACCGGCGGGCGGGCCATCCCCATCGCCGCCGTCGTCGGCGATCAGCAGGCCGCACTCTTCGCCCAGCAGGCGTGGCAGCCCGGACAGGCCAAGAACACCTACGGCACCGGCGCGTTTCTCCTCATGAACATCGGAACCCGCCGGGCGACCTCGTCCCACCGGTTGCTGCTCACGCTCGCATGCGATGAAACCGGCGCGCCGGTCTACGCGCTGGAGGGTTCGATCTTCGTCGCAGGCGCCTCCGTGCAGTGGCTCCGCGACGGCATCGGCGTCATCGCTTCATCCGCCGAATGCGACGCCATGGCGCGCTCCGTGCCGGACAACGGCAGCGTCTATTTCGTCCCCGCCTTTGTTGGCCTGGGCGCCCCGCACTGGCGCAGCGATGTGCGCGGCGCGATCTTCGGGCTCACTCGCGGCACGCGACGCGCTCATCTGGTTCGCGCCGCGCTGGAGGCGATCGCCTATCAAACCCGCGAGGTGCTCCAGGCGATGCAGGCGGATTCCGGGCTGACCCTCGGCGAACTCCACGCCGATGGGGGGGCCAGTTCCAACGACTGGCTCATGCAGTTTCAATCCGATGCTCTCAATGTTCCCGTGATCCGGGCGTCCAATGTCGAAATGACCGCGCTCGGCGCCGCGTATCTCGCGGGGCTTGTCACCACATTCTGGTCCGACGCCGACGAACTTCGCCGCCTCACCCGCCCCGGCCAAACCTTCACGCCAGGGGACGCCGCCCGCGCCAACGACACCTTCACCCAATGGCGGGGATATCTCAACCGCCTCCTGTCGTGATGCCACTCTTCAGCGCGGATTGATTCATTTACGCTACCATGATTCCCGTGCCAGCCCTGTCCCCGCCCACTTCGATTGCCCGCGCCCGTGAGCTTGTCCTGCGCCATGGGTGGAACTCCACCGCCTACCAGATCCTCAATCCCGGCATTCATCACTGGCTCTCTCCAGACGGCTCGGCCGTGGTCGGCCACGTCTGCCGCCGGCATGTCTGGCTGGCGGCGGGCGCGCCGGTCTGCGATGAGTCATCACTCGGGCTCGTCGCCCATCAGTTTGAGGAAGCGGCGGCCGCCGTCGGTAGCCGAGTCTGCTATTTCGGCGCCGCCGAGCGATTGCAATCGGCCTTGTCAGGCTTTGACGATCATGCCCGCATCACGATTGGCGCTCAGCCGATCTGGGATCCGTCCAACTGGCCACACATCGTCGCCCGTCGCCGCTCGCTGCGCGCCCAGCTTCACCGCGCCCGCAACAAGGGCGTTTGCATTGTTCAGCGCCCCGCCGTTGAAGGGGGCGCTGATGGCTCGCTTCGTCGATGTCTGGCCGAATGGCTCGCGGCACGACCGCTCCCGCCGATGCGATTCCTCGTCGAACCCGACACGCTCGATGGCGTGCTCCTCGATCGCCTTTTGTTTGTCGCGGTTCAGGAGGGTCGAACGGTCGGTTTTCTTCTGGCGTCTCCGGTCCCCCAGCGCCATGGTTATTTGATTGAGCAGGTCATCCGCGCGGCCGATGCTCCCAACGGCGTCGCCGAGCTCCTCATCGACGCCGCCATGCGCCACCTCGCCGACATCCACTGCGATTATGCGACCCTCGGCCTCGTCGCGCTGGCCGGTCATGCCCGACATGAAATGGCCGAAAATCCTCTATGGCTGAAGATCCTGTTGAGTTGGGGCCGCGCCCACGGCCGGCGGTTTTACAATTTTGAAGGCCTTGAAGCCTTCCGCACCAAGATGGAGCCGGATGCCTGGGAAGACATATACGCCATCAGCAACGAACGGCATTTTTCCCCTCGAACCCTCTACGCAGTCGCCACCGCCTTCTGCGATGGGTCTCCCGTTGCGGCCCTCCGTCATGCGATCTGGAAGGCACTTCGACAAGAGTCGGTTTGGCTCGCCGGGTCCTTGCGCGATCACCATTCATGATCGCCGAGCCCTCACTTCCCCTGCACGACCGCCGTCAACACGCCATCCACGTTCACCGTTTTGGCTTCGCTCTGATCCTCGCCGAATAGCAGGAACTTACCCGTCACCCGCGTCATGATCTTGTCGCCTGTTCGCGTGAACGTGATCGTGGCATCATAGGGCTGCAACTGCTTTTTCATTCCGTCGAGAAAAATCCCGTTCGGCGAATCCTCCTGCTCCTTGCCCGTCGCCTTGAACGTCCACTGCGCCTCGGCAATGTCGGCCGGGTCCTTGATGTCCAGCGGGACGTCGAAATAATAAAAGTTTCCCGAATACGATTTGCTGAGCGCCGTCGGTGGATCATTGCTGTAGAGCCGCGCCCGGACTTGCTCATCCTTCACGTCCACGCGCAGCCGCGCCGGAGGAAAGAAATAGGGCGCCCCTCCAATCTCCATGACCGACGATTCGTCGACGCCGGCGTCCCGCGTCGCGGGGGCTGTCGTCGCGCGGGTTATGACTGCGGTTGCCGACGAGGTGGTCGGTCCGTGCTCCTGATGCGCGGGTTGCTCCACTGGCGCCGATGGCGCGCGATCACACCCACCAGCCATCAGCGCCGCCCCAACAATTCCCGCCGACATCACCCGTGTAATCATTCGTCCCACCGCCGCCTTTCCGTTCATACGCATCACGCCACCCCCGCGCCGTTGCGCCCATCGAGTCGCTCGAGTGTATCATAACACCCCGTTGATTCCGCGTGGCGGCGCCGGCGATTGCCAAGCGATGGGAGTAGTCAAAACCTGTCGTCCATGCGGACCGGTGGAGGGCGTCGCTCCTGCGACGCCGCGGCGTTGCGGGAGCAACGCCCTCCAATGTGCGCCAGCGTCATGTGAGAGGCCGCGGAAATTGGGTACTTACCAAGCGCCGTTTCGTTCCGTTCGTTGTACGCTTTGACTTTGATGCCCCTCCGCCGCGCAAGACAATATCTGCTCATCGCGTTGCTTCTGCTGGGACTTGGCGCGCTTTACTTTTTCATCTTCACCCCGACCGGCCAGTGGCTGCGCGGCGATCCGCGCGCCCTGGGCGCGCACATTCATCAGTGGGTCGCCTTTCGCCCTTTCGCCGCGCCGCTGCTCATGATCGTCGCGTACATCCTCCTGACCGCGCTCATGGCGCCCGTTTGGTGGGTGCAGGTTCTCGCGGGGTATGCCTTCGGATTGACCTGGGGCACCGTCTATTCGGTCCTGGCCGCCACTTGCGGCGCGGTGGTCACCTTCGCGATCAGTCGATTCATCGCCGCCGACTTTTTCCAGCAACGCGTGGAATCCCACCTGGCGCGCCTTCGCCGGATCGACGACACCCTCGGTAACAACGGCCTGCTTGTCGTCATGGTTGTCCGTCTACTCCATTTTCTTCCGTTCGGCATCAGCAACTATCTCTTCGGCCTCACGCGCATCCGCATCCTGGACGTGGCGATCGGCACGGCGCTCGGCGCCATCCCGTCCATCATGATTCCCGTTGCCGCCGGCGCTGATCCGCAGATGTTGAAGTTGAACAACGCCCGTTTCTGGCTTCCCCTGATGACTCTGAATGTGATCCTTTTGATCCCGCCGCTGCTGCGCTATTGGGTTCAACGGCGAGAGCGACAGCGCCTTTCCACCCCCACTTGTCCACCGCCTGTGGATGAGTCGCGTGGATAAACTGGGGCGTGCGCATGCTGTCGCGGGCGCATGGATGAAATCCGGATATCCTTAACTCCCGCCGGACTCAATCGTTAGAGCCATCCCATCCCATCTGGCAAAAATTGGAGCTTGAAAAGCACAAGATGTGGTGTACATTCCGTCGATACCAACTAGGCAAGGTGTGATTCATGGCAATCCTGTGCGACTCACAAATTCGAGAATTAATCGGCATTGAGCCGTTCGAGGAGAACATCAAGCGCCCCGGCCGGGTTAGCTACGGCGTCTCCAGCTACGGCTACGACATCCGCGTGGGGTCGATTTTCAAGATTTTCACGAACGTCAATTCCGAAATCATCGACCCCAAGCATTTTTCCGATAAGTCGTTCGTCACCGTCGATACCGCCGACACCGGCAAGGATCACGTGCTGATCCCCCCAAACAGCTTCGCGTTGTGCGAAACCGTGGAGCATGTCTCGATGCCCCGCAATTGCCTGGCGATCTGCGTCGGGAAAAGCACCTACGCCCGCTGCGGGATCATCGTCAATGTGACGCCGATCGAACCGGAATGGTCCGGGAAGATCACACTTGAAATATCCAATACAACCCCTTTGCCGGCCAAGATCTATGCCAACGAAGGGATCGCCCAGCTCATTTTTCTCAAGGGGGAGCGCACGTGCGCGATCAGCTATGCGGACAAAAAAGGAAAGTACCAGGACCAGGCGGGGCTGACCCTGCCCCGAGTCGATTGACACGTTTTGAAGGTCGTTTCGAAACCGCGCCGCGCCTCACAACCCGGCGGCGCGGTTTGGAATCAACCTTTGCCGTGCCCTTTGCGGGCATTTGGATTTGCCGCGATGGAATCTGACGCCCGGCAGGCGCCGGTCGTGTGCGAAGTTGATTGGGCTTTGTGTTTTTGATGTCGGGGTTGCCCGGCATCGCATCTCGAGGTCACGTTGAATCGATCACTGGGATATCATTAAGGGAAGGATTCTCCATGAAAATTGACCGCCGTTTCACCCACGCCAACCAAGATGTGTTTTCCACCGTCGAATACGAGCGGCGGACCAGCCGCATCACCAATCCCGACGGCTCGATCGTCTTCGAAATGAACGACGCCGAGATTCCCAAATCATGGTCGCAGCTCGCCACCGACATCATGGTCAGCAAGTATTTCCGCAAGGCCGGCGTCCCGCAGGTCGATTCCGATGGCAATCCCATCCGCGACGCGCAGGGCAACATTGTCACCGGCCCGGAAAAGTCGGTGAAGCAGGTCATCCACCGCCTGGCCGGTTGCTGGCGCGACTGGGGCGAAAAGCATGGCTATTTCGACACGACGGAGGACGCCCAGGCGTTCTACGACGAGATCGCCCACATGCTCCTGCACCAGCGCTGCGCCCCCAACAGCCCCCAGTGGTTCAACACCGGGCTGAACTTCGCCTACGGCATCACGGGCCCGAGCCAGGGTCACTTCTATTGCGATCCCACCACAGGCGAGCTGAAAAAGTCGGAGGATGCCTACACCCATCCCCAGCCCCACGCCTGCTTCATCCAATCCGTCAGCGATGACCTCGTCAACGCCGGCGGAATCATGGATCTCTGGACCCGCGAGGCGCGCCTTTTCAAATATGGTTCGGGGACCGGCTCCAACTTCTCCAAGCTCCGCGGCGAAAACGAACCTCTGTCCGGCGGGGGCAAGTCGTCGGGCCTGATGAGCTTCCTCAAGATCGGCGATCGCGCCGCCGGCGCGATCAAATCCGGCGGCACCACCCGCCGCGCCGCCAAGATGGTCTGCCTCGATCTCGATCACCCCGATGTCGAATCCTTCGTCAACTGGAAAGTCCGTGAGGAATTGAAAGTCGCCGCGATGGCCGAGGGGATCAAGCATCTTCCCAAGGAACAGCGGGAGACCGCCAAAAAGCTCGGCTTGAAGCTCGATTACGACTTCAACGGCGAAGCCTACATGACCGTCTCCGGCCAAAACTCCAACAACTCCGTCCGCATCCCCAACCGTTTCTTCAAGGCGGTTGAGGAGGATGGTGACTGGCATCTGACCTACCGCCAGACCGGCAAAGTCGCCCACACGCTCAAGGCCCGCGATCTCTGGGAGCAGATCTCCTACGCCGCGTGGCGCTGCGCCGATCCCGGCGTGCAGTTTGATGACACGATCAACCAGTGGCACACCTGCCCGCAGTCCGGCCGAATCAACGCCTCCAATCCTTGCGTCACCGGCGATACGCGCGTCCTCACGCCGGGCGGCATCTGGCGGCGGATCGACCAGATGATTCATCTCCCCTCGCGCATCGTCACGAACCTCGACGGCCAGGAAATCCACGCCACCGACGGCGCGTTCCCCACCGCCGTCAAGGATGTGTACGAGCTGCGAACGGCGGGAGGGTATCGTGTGAAGCTGACCGCCGATCATAAAATCTGGACGCGCCGGCGCGGCTGGGTAGCGGCACAGGACCTGACCACCGACGACCAGATCAAGCTCCCCTCGCAGCCGGCGTGTGTGCAGGAAATCGGCGAACCGCAGGATGCGCGGCTCTTCCAACTCCTCGGTCTCTACCTGTCGGCCAACAACACCGACCCCACGAGCATCGAATTGGAAGGCACCCTCGGAGAGCCGGCGCTGATGGATGATTTCGTCGCCTACGCCCACGAGAACTGGACGATCAAGGCTTACAATGATGATTACGTTGACGCGGAACTGCTCGATGGCGTTCTGGCCGGTGGAAATGGCGGCGGCTCATCGTTCGTCGCCACCGATTCCCGACGCCAGGCGACCACGCGGTTGAATAATCATCGTCTTCTCAGCCGCCTCCGCGCCTACGCCCGCATTGAAGCCGGTCTGCGGCGGTTGTCCGATGACGCCTTCACGCTCGGCCTGCCCGCGCAGCGCCATCTCGTTCGAGGCCTGTTCACCGCGCAAGCGAACTTTACGAGCGGTACGATTGAAATTCGTCACCGCTCCAGGGGATTGCTCGAAGACATCCAACTCCTCCTTCTGGGCTTCGGTGTGCAATCCTCAATTTTCACTGCCCACTCTCACAACAGCGGAGCGCTGTCCGTTTCCACGGACGGTCCCCGACACGCAGCCACCCCGCGCCACGGCCTGCGTATCGCACCGGACAGCCTCCGCTCTTTTTCCGACCACATCGGCTTGCTCGATGGCGAGAAGCTCGACCAACTTCATGAATTGATCGAATCCTCCGTTTTATCAAGCAACGATGATTCGACGCCTCGCGCCAATTGGGACGCCGTCGCCTCCTTCACGCACGTCGGCCGCGAGCAGGTCTTCGATCTCACCGAGCCTCAGACCAGCTCCTTCATCGCTAACGGTCTGACGGTTCACAACTGCTCGGAGTACATGTTCCTTGATGACACCGCGTGCAACCTGGCGTCGTTCAATGTCCTCACTTTCTTCGACGCCGAGACCGGCCAGTTCGATCTCTCCGGCTACCAGCACGCCATCCGCCTGTGGACGATCGTGCTCGAAATCTCCGTGCTGATGGCCTCCTTCCCTTCCGAGGAAATCGCCCGCCTCAGCTACCGCTACCGCACGCTTGGGCTTGGCTACGCCAACCTGGGCGCGATGCTCATGCAGGCCGGCATTCCCTATGACAGCGACAAGGGCCGCGCCATCTGCGCCGCCCTCACCGCGATCCTCACCGGCGAGTCCTACGCGACCAGCGCCGAGATGGCCGGCGCGCTCGGCGCGTTTCCCGGTTATCTCGACAACCGCGCCGACATGCTCCGCGTCATCCGCAACCACCGCCGGGCCGCATACGATGTCGCCGCCAATGCCTCCGTCCGCCGCGAGCTTGGCCAATATGAAGACCTCGACATCAAGCCCGTCGGCATCGACGCCTCCCAGTTTTCCGAAGATGAATCGCTCGCCAACCCCGCGCTGCTCCATGCCGCGCGCGAGGTGTGGAACCGCGCCCTGGCTGAAGGGGAAAAGAACGGCTATCGCAACGCCCAGACGACCGTCATCGCCCCCACCGGCACGATCGGCCTGCTCATGGACTGTGACACCACCGGCGTCGAGCCGGACTTCGCCCTCGTCAAGTTCAAGAAGCTCGCCGGAGGCGGCTATTTCAAGATCGCCAACCAGTCCCTCCGCCCATCGCTGGTCTCCCTCGGTTATTCCCCCGAGCAGATTGGCGACATCCTCAATTATGTCACCGGCACCCTCACGCTCGACGACGCCCCTTACATCAATACGCAATCGTTGAAGCTCGCCGGCTTTACCGCCGACGATCTGGCGAAGATCGAAGCCGCACTTCCGGGTGTCTTTGAACTCGGCTTCGCATTCACGCCCTGGACGCTTGGCGCGGATGTCATGGCGCGCCTCAAGCTCTCGAAGGAGCAATACAGTGCCCCCGGTTTCAACCTTCTGCGACACCTCGGCTTCTCCCGCAAGCAGATCGATGACGCCAACAATGTCATCTGCGGCCGAGGGACCATCGAAGGCGCCCCTCATCTCAAGGATGAGCACCTTCCCGTCTTCGATTGCGCCAACAAGTGCGGCCGGATCGGCCAGCGCTTCATCCGCGCCGAAGGCCACATCCGCATGATGGCCGCCGCCCAGCCCTTCATCTCCGGCGCGATCTCCAAGACGATCAACCTCCCCAACGAGGCGAGCGTCGAGGACATCAAAAACTCGTATGCCCTGAGCTGGCAGCTTGGTCTCAAGGCCAACGCGCTGTATCGCGACGGGTCCAAGCTCTCCCAGCCCCTCAACGTCAAGAGCGACGAGGAACTCGATCAGCTCGAGGACGATGACGAGGAGAATGTGAACGCCGCGCGAGAGGAGGTGGCGGGTGAAGTCGCCCAGGCCGGCAAGCAGCTCGCCGCCGCGCATGGCGGTGTGACCAGCGACAACCTCACCCCCGTTCACACCCGCGTCATCGAGCGCATTGTTGAGCGGATCGTCGAGCGCCCCTTGCGCCATCGGCTTCCCGACACCCGCAACGCGATCACCCACAAGTTCGACGTCGCCGGCCACGAAGGGTACCTCACCGCCGGTCTCTACGAAGACGGCCAGCCCGGCGAGGTCTTCATCACGATGGCCAAGGAAGGCTCCACGATCGGCGGCCTGATGGACGCCATCGCCACGCTTGTCTCGGTCAGCCTCCAATACGGCGTCCCCGTCGAGTCGCTCGTCCGCAAGTTTGAGCATGTCCGCTTCGAGCCCAGCGGCATGACGCGCAACCCCGAAATCCCCATCGCCAAGAGCTTGATCGACTACATCTTCCGCTGGCTGGCGATGGAGTTCATCCCCGGCTACCGCGCCGCCAACGCCCCCAAGCGACCGGCCAAGCAGGCGCCGCCGGCGCCCGCACCCTCGCCCGAGCCGGCGTCACCGAAGGCGGAAGCCGCCGCGACTGGCAAAAAGCCCAACGGCCACGGCCCGCGGATCGAGGATTCCAGCGCCAAGCCGTTCGACTATGGCTCTGGTCTCGAACAGCAACTGGAATCGGCGCAATCCTCAGTCGGCGCCAGTGTCGAGTCCGATGCCGCATCGGCGATGCCCAACCTGCGCCTAGCCATCGTCGCCGATCCCTTGAGCCTCCAGGGCAGCGAGCTCCAGGCCGACGCCCCGGCGTGCGATGTCTGCGGCAGTATCACCGTCCGCAGCGGCACCTGCTACAAATGCCTCAACTGCGGCAACTCGATGGGATGCAGTTGATCTTGCCCAGGCGCTCACCGTACAACTCTCGCCGTTATTCCCCCTCTCCCGCTGTACTCAGCGGGGGAGGGCAGGGAGGGGTCTTCCCAGGATCTTTCAATGCTCAGGCAGATCTTCTGTAGGGGCGGCTTCAACCGCCGTTTTCGAGGCTAACGGCGGCTGAAGCCGCCCCTACAAGTCAGCATTGGAGGCCATGGCGAGCCTTCTTTTCCCATTGACCGGCCGCCGCCATAAGAGGTACAGACAACTTCCGAAAGGAATTTCTCATGAAAATCGGATTTGTCGGTCTCGGGAAAATGGGCGCCAACATGGTGCTTCGTCTCTGTGTCGGATCAACGGATGGCTCGGTCAAGGGAACCCACCAGGTTGTCGGTTACGACCCCCATCTCAACCCGGATTTGAAGGGGGTATCGGGCGTTCAGCTCGTCGATTCCGTCGCCGCGATCGTGAAGGCCCTGCCGGCCCCCCGCGCCGTCTGGGTCATGGTCCCGTCGGGTAATCCGACCGAAGGCGTCATCAAAGAATTGGCCGGGATATTGAGCAAGGGCGATCTCGTCATTGATGGAGGCAACAGCTTCTACAAGGACTCCCTGCGTCGCGGCGCAGCGCTGGCCGAGCATGGCATCGGGTATGTGGATGTGGGAACCTCCGGCGGCATCTGGGGCCGATCCGAAGGGTATTGCATGATGGTGGGGGGGACCAAGGAGGATGTCGCGCGCATCAAGCCGATACTCGATACCCTCGCGCCGGAAAAGGGGTGGAGGCACATGGGGACTCACGGCTCAGGGCATTTCGTCAAGATGATCCACAACGGCATCGAATACGGTTTGATGCAAGCGTACGGCGAAGGGTTCGAAATCCTCCGCAAGAGCCAGTTCGACATCAACCTGCATGAAGTCGCCGATGTCTGGCAGCACGGTTCGGTCATCCGATCATGGCTGCTCAGCCTCGGCGAGCGCATGCTCCGCGAGGATGCGACACTCGAAACGATCCAACCTTATGTCGAAGATTCCGGCGAAGGACGCTGGACCGTCCAAGCCGCCATCGAGGAGGCCGTCCCAGCGCCGGTCATCGCCGCCAGCCTCTTTGCCCGCTTTGAGTCCCGCGACACCGAGAAAAACTTCTCCGCCCGCTTCTGTGCCGCCCTCCGCAAACAATTCGGCGGCCATGATGTCATCACCAAGGACCTCACGACCAAAGCCGAACACAGGCAGCTATGAAACGTGATGAGTGGGGCGTGAGGAGTGATTGCGTGATGAGTGAGAAGAGGGTTGTCCGTCGCTGCCTTCGGCTCTGAGGCTCAGGCTCGAAGAGGCGCTTCCGGCTCGTTGGTGTGGATCGCGCACCGCCCGTGAGAAGAGCGTCGTCAGTCGTCCCTCGCGTTCTCACTCATCACGCAATCACTCATCACGTTTCACTCACCACCCCGCATTGTCACTCCTCACCGGGTCTCTTATCATGTCCCGTTGTCTGCCCGGTGCGTTGACTTTACCTTGAGAGGCCCCCATGCCGATTCCCGCCACCCCATGTGCCCTGGTCATCTTCGGCGCCAGCGGCGACTTGGCCAAGCGAAAGCTGATCCCCGCCATCTATGAACTGGCCCGGCAAAAGCTGTTGCCGAAGGATTTTGTTCTCGTCGGCTTTGCCCGCACCGACAAAACCGACGAGGAGTATCGCCAGGAATGCCGCGACGCGATCAAGCGATTCGCTCGCTCCAAACCGGTGGATGACACCGTCTGGAATCGCGTCGAGCAGGGGATTCACTACGTCCACGCCCACGACTACGGCGACCGCGCCGCCCATGAAAAACTGGCCGCCCGACTCCGGGAACTCGATGCCACCCACGGCACACTGGGCAACCGTCTTTTCTACCTCTCCACGCCCCCCAACACCTTCCAGCCGATCATCGATTGCCTCGGCCAGTTGAAGGAAGCCTATCACGGCGGCGAAGAGGGCAAGACGGGTTGGGAGCGGATCATCATCGAAAAGCCCTTCGGCCACGACCTCGCCAGCGCCCGCGACCTCAATCGCCAGCTCCATCAATACTTCGCTGAGGAACAGGTTTTTCGCATCGACCATTACCTGGGCAAGGAAACCGTCCAAAATCTCATGGTCATGCGCTTCGCCAACACGATGTTCGAACCGATCTGGAATTACAAGTACATCGACCATGTCCAGATCACCGTCAGCGAAACCCTCGGCGTCGGCACGCGCGGCGGATATTACAACAACAGCGGCGCCCTCCGCGACATGGTGCAAAACCATATTTTCCAGTTGATGGCGCTCGTGGCGATGGAACCGCCGGTGGCGCTCGATGCGGTCAGCATCCGCGATGAGAAAGTGAAGGTCTACAAATCCGTCCGTCCGATCCGACCCGGTTCTGTTGACGATGTTGTCGTCCGGGGGCAATACGCCCAGGGCGAGGCGGCCGGTCAAAAAACCCCGGGCTATCTTCACGAGAAAGATGTCCCCGCCGACTCCGCCACCGAAACCTTCGTCGCCCTCAAACTCTTCATCGACAACTGGCGCTGGAGCGGCACGCCGTTCTATCTCCGCACCGGCAAGTTCCTGACCGAAAAACTGAGCGAGGTCGTCGTCCGCTTCCGTTCGCCACCGCTCACGCTCTTCCAGAAGCAGAGCGAATCGCCTGTTTATCCCAACGATCTGATCATCCGCGTCCAACCCGAGGAGGGGATCAGTTGGCGTCTTAATGGCAAAGTCCCCGGCGGGCAGATGAACATCAAATCCGTCGCCCTCGACTTCCTGTACAAGACCACCTTCAACGTCGAGCCCCCCGAGGCGTACGAACGCCTCATCATTGACGCGATCACCGGCGACCAGACCCTCTTCATTCGTGGCGACGAGGCCGAGGCGGCGTGGTCCGTCATCGACCCCATCGAACAAGGCTGGCGTCAATCCAAAAACCCGCCGCACTCCTACGCCCCCGGCTCCTGGGGCCCCCAGCGCTCCCTCGACCTCATCGAACTCGACGGTCGGCGCTGGCTCCACAACGGCGCCACGCCCGATCCCATCATTGCCTGCGCGCTGTGACGTGCTTGGGAATGTCGGGCTCTCGCCCGTAGGGTCCGCCTCGCGGACCATTTGATCGCGCAATGTATGTCGTGGTCCGCGAGGCGGACCCTACAGATACTTTGGTCTGGTCCCAAAGGTGGGTGTGATTTTGACGATCGGCCGCTTGCTCCTTCGTAGTACGCGCGTCTCGCCTGTGATGTGCGCACCCGCCGTTCCCTCACCGCTCCAGCATTTGCGGATCATACCCAAGCTGCCGCGCCACGGCGTCGATTCCTTCGAGGATCTGTTTGGCCGAGCGATACGGCGGGTGCAGCGGGTCCGGCGGTTTGAGAATGTCCTGCGTCAGGTTCGCCAGCGCCCTGGCTTGTTCGCTGTGCGGATCAAAGTTGACCAGCCCCGCGAGTTCCGGGTTGCTCTGCGGCGAGTTGATCTGCACCGCCAGATAAAAGAAATCGACGCCGGGATCCACCTGGTGGTATGCCTTCTTGATCGCCTCGGAGGTCACCGCGCCGCTGATCGTCATGTCCTCGAGCATCCGCTGGATCTGGCTGGTCCGCATCAATTCCGTGAACAGCGTCGAGAGCAGGGGGCTTTGACCGATATTTTCCCCGATCCGCACCGCTGACCCGAAATCGACGAACCCCACCCCCTCCTCCGTGATGACCATGTTGTCCAGGCGCAGGTCCAGGTGCATGATCCGCGCCTCTTCATGGAGCACCCGCAGCATGTCCGCGCCTTGGCGTGCGAAGGCGAGTTGGCTGAGCGGTTCGCCCCCATTGCGGAGCCACCGCATCCACAAGCGTTGCACAAACCCATGCTGGTCCTTCTCCATGTCCAGCGCCAAAGGCACGCGACCCCGATACGCCTCGGGCAGCTCCCGCTGAAGAATCTTGAGCATCGCCGCCTCGCGGGTCAGGAAAATCGGAAAAATTTTCTCCGTGAACTTCCTCGCCCGTTTTTCAATCACCGCATCCGGCAGCTTTGGAAACTTGGCCCGCAATCGCGCAAAGACGCGCTCGGCGCTTGGAACCTCCTTGAGAACCACCGGCTCATCGGGTGTCGCCCCGTCCACAAGCTGCACGTGATAGGTGAATCGATCCGTGATCTCCCGCGGCGGAACCAGCAGCACCTTCCGCGCCACCAGGTAATGCGCCCTGGGCGCGGCCACCGGCAAGAGCCATCGAAGCCACCCCGTCCGCAGCATGCCCGGCCCGTGCGTCAACACAAATCCGTGTCCATGCAATTGGGCCCACATCCGCGCGATGGCCGGATAATTCGATGCGGTATAAGTGAATTGCCCGCCCCAGCGAAGCGCCCGAAACACCGCGTCCGGCGAAGGGTTGTCCGATTCATCGCCGTACAAATAATAAACCGGCGGCGCCTGGCGTGATGAGCGGCTTTGCCCATGCTGATGAAACTCCCCAGTCGGTCTCAGCACCCGCCGCTCGACGGCATCAAGTCGTCGCCGCGCGGCATCCGCCGGTGCCGTTCCCTCCGGTTCGCCAAGGCCTTGCCGAGCCGTCAAGCCGCCACCTCAATCGTTCGTGGATGAACCGCCCCCGCCCTCGCTCACCGCGCCGTCCAGACCGGCGGCGGCGTGATCTGTGCTTCCGGCGCGCCTCCGGCATCCTTCCGCCCGCTTCCGGCCAGTCGGCTGATCGCCTTCACCTCCATATCGTGGTCGCAGGTGATCTGGCAACTCAAACGCATGGACGCCGTGTCATAGAGCCCCTTCCGCTGCAGCACATCCTTCTCCGCCTCGGTCATTTGAGACGGTTCGCCGCTGACAAACAGCACACGACACGTCGTGCATCGCGCCTGCCCGCCGCACGCGTGAAGCTGATCGATCTTCGCATCTTCCGTCAACGCGTTGACCAGCCGTTTCCCGGCTTTGATCTCGAAGGTTCCCACATCATCCACCGTCAGCTTCGGCATCGACAACTCCTTTTATCCCTCGGCCCCGCCGAGCTCACGATTCTGGAAGGACCACATCCCCATCCCCAGCGCGAAGGCGCAGTAAAACACCGCGTACAACACCGCCAGCCCCACATACCCCCAGATGACGCC
>CAYTAP010000060.1:22905-23241 GCA_964435775.1 uncultured Tepidisphaeraceae bacterium | reverse complement strand
GGGGACACCCACGCCTGGGCCAAGGCCGGCCTCATGATCCGCGAAGGCCTCGCTCCATCGCCCCTGTGCCATGTCGCAAAATGACCGCGTTAATCCGCAGCCCGGGCATGGCAGGCCTGTCAGCAACCGAAACGGACAAAGCACCGGGCCGGTGTGTGACCACGGCGCATAAAGGAAGCTTGCCACGATGCTCGCCAAGCCGATGGACGCCATCAGCGCCGCCCGCCGGGCTTCCTTCGCGGTCAGCCCGGCGACCTGCTCGACGCCCTCATGCTCATGGCATTTTGTCAGCATGTCCATAGCGCGGACCATCCAACCGGCCGCCTCACTGCGGGC
>CAYTAP010000060.1:0-22866 GCA_964435775.1 uncultured Tepidisphaeraceae bacterium | reverse complement strand
TACAATTCGTTGAGATGTCCCTGAACGATCATCGCCGCCACCGGCGCGAAGAACAGGCCGAGAATCAGCAGGAGCATGCTCTGGTTCGCCAACTCCTGCGGCTTGCCGATCAAGCGTCCCACATCCCCCAGGCATTGCCCGGCAAGGTAATAATAGTACGCATTCAACGGCGCGCAACATCCGGCCAATATCGCCACTACCGGGGAAATCGTCTGTCTCCCCGACACCGCATTCAGCACTTCGGCGGCCTTGATGTTCCAGTAAATCATGTACAAGCCGCACGTGACGAACCCCAGGACCAGCACAAGAACAGGGGAGTTCTTGAACACCGGAATGTTGCCGCGATCAGCCATAGGCACCTCACCTAAAAGGACATAGACGTGATGGTTCGCACCGGGCGAACCCTGCTGTTCATCCTACCGTCGAGCACGCTCGGCGGGCAACAAAAATCTAATGTTGAGACCACGACCGAACTTTCCTCATCGCGCTCTAATCCGCCATCGCATGCGCCCCCCACAAATGCGTATACGCAAACGCTCACCCGACGGGACGGGTGAGCGCTTGCGTATGCGGTGCATTGAAACCTTAATCGATTACTTCAACAGATCATCGAGCAACCGATCCGTCGCAATGTCGAGCTTCTCATCGCTTTCATACGCCCCCGCGTCGATCTGCCCTTTGATCTCCGCAACCTTGTCAGCCCGGATGTCGTTGGTTTTCAACGCCTTGAGCAGGTGGCTCATGCCCGATAACTCCAGCTTGTCGGTGATCGGCAACTGACGCGGCGCGTCTGCTGGGATATCCTTCTGGATCGGCTTGTTCGTCAGTTTCTGAACCGGTGAAGCGGACCCGCTGCTTCCAATTGAATTGATGCTCATAACGTACCCCGTCTAAATAACTTAAGCTGATGCAGGCGACCTGCCCGGCCGTCCGGCCGCACCGGCTTGCACACCCGTGACGTTTCCACCGTCCCGTCATCAACCGATGCCCGCTGGCAGCGAGTCGTACCGTTGATACTGAAGATATCGACGATGATTCTGCTTGTTCTTGAGCGCCGCACCCATGCCGGATTTCAATCGCAATTGCTTTCCCACAAACGAATTATGCCGTTAACACCCCTGAACCGCGCAAAAATAATCCCGTCCAATAACTTTTTTTGCCCCTCTTGAAGTTACCTATTTTAACCATTTTGGCTCATTTAGCCAATCGGATTAACCCGACAGCTAACGCAGAGGTGATTTTATGGGACGACAGGTTATCGGACCGGCAGATCATGCCGTGAGGACGAATGAGCAGGCGATTGTTGCCCAGCACCCGCGCCGCTCGACCGCGATCCGGTGCGACTCATCGCTGTCGCTCATCGCACCAATCATTCATCGAACCACGCTCTTGCCCGTCAAAATGGACTCGGCCAACCGATCGGTCATCACCGGATTGCGATACACGAGCGGCAACAGAAATCGAAGGTCCTGCTGCGGCCCGCGAAGGTAATGACCCACCGTCGTGCGCCAGCGATGGCGATAGGGATGCAAGGCATCCTGCAGATGCTTTTCCTTCAGCGCCTTTCGCCCCACATCCGCCGCGTACACCGCCGACCAGCAGTTCGGATAAAGATCCTCTCCATACGCCGAGAAAAATCCCCCCGCCGGTCCGATCAGGAGCGTTCGGTTGGCCACGCCTTCATGCGCCAGCGCCCCCGCGAAAGGCTGAGGCATCGAACGCATCGTGTCCAAGTGCAGCTTCACGTCTCTCTTCAACACGCCATGCCCGCCAAGCACATTGCCCCAATGCGCCATCAGCGCCGATGATGACTCCCCGCCGGTCGCTTCGATGGGATGTTCCACCGCCAGTTGAACATGGTCCTCATGAGCCATGAACCAGCCAAGCCAGAGTTGCCGGTTCAAATTCAGATTCATGATGATGTTCGAAGATGTGCTGGCGTCATCCAAACTTTGCCCGACCGGCAGGCGGATGAAGCTGTATTGCCGCAGGACATCCGGCGGCCAGTCTGCGGGAATTCCCAATTGCTTTTGCTGATGTTTGGGAAGCTTGCCCCCCACCATCAGCATCTTGGCGCGGATGATCGATTCGCCCAGCGACAGTCGAACGCCTTCCTCATCAATGCCGTGAATCTCCAGTTGCCGGGGCGCCATGAACTGCACGCCATGCTCGTCGGCGAGCGCCCGCAACTGCTTTCGCAACTCCTGATACGACACGCCATGACAGACCGCCGCCTTGGAGTGGTACGCGGAACGGGTCTCGCCATCATCCGACAGGAACCGCATCCCATGATAGTGGGTCAGTCCAAGCGTCCGTCGTAGCGGCGACAGCACTTCGTTGAGCTCGAAAAACCGTGGGTTAAGCAAGGAGATGCGATCCATCGAGTGCTCGCCAGGAATGGTGGCATGAACCACACGAAGGTCGCTGTTCAGCCGGAGCAGGGTCGCGGTGACATAGGTGGCCGGATGCTCCCCAAACACCAATACATCGAGTTGGATTTCCGTCCTGGACATTCGTGCCTTGGATCATAGCCGAATGCGCGCACGGTACGAGCGCCGCACCCGCGCGGTGATCCGCGGCCGCGTCGTCTTTATCGTTTCGCCAACACCTGGCGGCGGCGGCGCACCTGTAAAGCATGGAGGACTTTTTGACGATTTCAACTTCAAGCCCGTATAGTCGCACCATCAAACTCTTCAGGAAGGAGCGAGGTGAGCAACGAACGACGCGATCCAACCACGCCGCGAAACAAACCCTCGCGGCATACCGGCGCAATGAAGGCACCTGGGCATGCGCGGCGGCGCGCGGCATTCCTCGGGCTTGCGGTGTCTCTTGCGGGCGCCTTGGCCGGATGCGCCGGTGAAGGCGCTGCAACGCCGCCGCAGGGGTCACAGGATTACGTCCGAGGCCTGCACGAAGCGAGGGCGGGCCAGAAGGACGCCGCGATCGCCACCTTGAGCGGCGCGATCAAAGCCAACCCCGACCTGACGATGGCCCGCGCGGTGCTGGGGGATCTGTATTACGATAAAGGACTCACCGCCAAGGCGGCCGATCAATACGAGGCGCTGACCCATCTCGATCCCTACAACGCCAACAACTTTTACAAGCTGGGGATGAGTTATCAGCTTCTCGATCGACTGAAGGAATCAGCCGCCAGCTATCTCCAATCGCTGCGGCTCGATCCTCACAACGCCAGCGCCAACATGAATCTTGGTCTGGTGTACCTTTCTGAGAATGATCCGAAAGAGGCGGCGGAATATCTCAAGCGGGCGACGGTGATCGATAAAACCTCCGCCGCCGCGTTCGCCAATTATGGTGTGGCGCTCGATGCGCTGGGGCAGTACGCCGATGCCGAGCACGCGTATCGTGAATCCATCGAACTCGACGGAAAATCGAGCACGACGCTGTTGAACCTCGGCAGCAATCTCATTCTGCAAAACCGCGCCAATGAAGCGGCCACGGCGCTGCGCCAGTCGCTGGCGCTCTCGGACACGCCATTGGCGCACAAGCGACTGGGCGATGCGCTGGTGATGAGCAAGGCATTCGAACCGGCCATCCGGGAATACCAACGCGCGCTGGAACTGGACCACCGCTATTACCCCGCGATGAACGAGATCGCCCATGTGAGAATTCTCGAATACCGGGATGGTCTTGATCTGGACAACGCCAAAGTCGCCGCCGCAGTCGCCATGTGGCGCGAAAGTTTGAAGCTGAACCCCAATCAACCCAATGTCCAGGCATTGCTCAAGCAATGGGGCAAGGGGAAGTGACCAACGCCTGACTTCCCGAAACTCGACTCGCATCCATCAGGAATCGAACACCACTATCCCCTTGGACACTTCGCCCCGCGCCACCGTGTCGAAGGCGCCGGGCACGGATTGAATGCCATGCCAGACGTGGCTTCGCAGGAGTGTCGCGTCGATCACCTGGCGCGACAGCAGATCACACACATGGGCATACGCGAGGTGCTCATCGGCATTGATGAGGCGCAATGAGAACTCGCCGCCGGCGCTGCGAAGGGGAAGCGTGTAACGATAATCCCGCGGCGCGCCGTAAATCGCGGCCATTCCGCCGGGACGCAGGCTTTCCAACACATGCACGAGCATCGCATCGACACCCGTCGCCTCGGCGGCATAGTCCGCGCCCCCCTGGGTCACGCGGTGAACGACGCCGCGGATATCCGACTCACAGGTGATGTTGATGGTCGCATCTGCGCCACAGCGGCGCGCGTGGGCTAATCGTTCATCGCGTCGCCCCAGGACGACGATCGGCCCTGCACCGGCCAGCTTGGCGAGGATCACCATCGCCAGCGCCGCGAAGCCGGTGCCCATGACGGCCAGCGATTTCCCCCCCACCGGCCCGAGTTTCCACATCCAACTGGCGATTTCACTGACACTGATCGCCAGCGACGCATCCGCCGGAGAAATGCCGGCGGGCACAACGTTTTGTCGCAACATGGTGTAGTCGCCACCGGCGGCAAGATCGCCCGACGCCGCCAGCGCCGGCCCGTCGCGGACCACGCCATATTCCGCGAAACCGCCCCAGGCGCTCCAGAGCCCACTGGATGACTTGGTCCCAGGCCAGATCGCCGCCGGGCGCGTCACGCGATCCCCCACCTTGAACTTTTTCACCTGCCTGCCCACCGCCACGACCACGCCGACGCCTTCATGCCCGAGGATCGCCGGGTATGCATCGGCCGGGTGATGGCACATCGTCCCGTCGATGATGTGCCGATCCGTGCTCGAACAGACGCCGCACGCCTCAATGCGGACGAGCGCCTCAAAGTCGCCAGGCGTGGGCACGGGAACATCGTCGCGCAACCGCAACTCACCTGGACGCTCCACAACAATCGCCCGCATCATCCGCGGCGCCTGATCGGCCATGACCCTCTTCCTTTCACCTCACCGCACCACACGCACAGCACCGCGCCGCCGCCGCCGGACGCGCCCTATTGCCAATCAATGACAGCGCCCAGAAGGTCCGGAGGGGGATTCAAAACCGCGTCGTACGCCTTGGCCGCGTCGGCAGCGGCGTAGCGGTGCGTGCAGAGCGAACCAACGTTGGCGTGCCCGTCACGGACGAGACGAAACGCGTATTCCTGCGACCGGATGTCCATCGAGCACGCCACGGAAATCGTCGGCCGGCGAATGTGCAGCGTGTCAAGATCGAATGCCGTCAAACCGGGGTAATACCCTTGAAGCAGGATCTGCCCGCGAGGACGAACCAGAGGCGTCAACTGCTGAACGACCGCCGCGACGCTGGTCGTATCGACGACAATATCCGCGCCCGCCTCGGGCAAGATCGCCTTGAGCTGCGGCGCGATCGGTCCATCGCCGAGGGTGACGCCGCCATCGGCGCCGTGCGAGATCGCCAGCGCGACGCGCGATGCGGTCTTGTCCGCGACGATCACCCGCGCCCCCTTGGCGCGGAGCACCTGCGCCGAGCATTGTCCGATCATCCCCACGCCCAACACCAGCGCAACGGACTTGCTCGTCACTTTCACCATGTCCGCCCCCTGCACCGCGACGGCGAGCAACCCGCTCATCGCGGCGGCCGTGTCATCAACGCCATCGGGGATCCGGCACACATAAGGAGGCCAATCGTCGGCGATCGTCGTGGGCACCACCGCCACGGCGCTGTGCGTGCCCATCCAACTGTGCGAGGCATAAGGCTCCGACGGTCGGGCGCTGGTGAACAACACGCGCTGCCCCTTGTCGAATGCCTTGACGGCCGACCCCACGCGTTCAATCACACCGACGCCGAGGTATCCCGTGACCAGGGGATACTTCATTTCATGCCGGCGACCCAAGAGCGCCCAGCGCTCCGTGCCGATGCTGATGCCGCTGACCCGGTTGCGAACCAGCAACTCATCATCACGCATTTCCGGAAGATCAATCTCCCGTAAAACCACCTTTTTTTCGGCCTCGAAAACGATTGCATTGGCTTTCATTTGTGCTTCCTGTCTGGTTGAAGAATGCTCAGCTATCGGCAAAAATTCCGTCGCGCCTTGTGACGGCATGGCAAGATCAGAGCTCAATCCCCGCCCGCCGACGATATACCCATTCGAAGGTCGGCGTCAAATTGCATATCGCGCGCGTTGCGATTGGATGCGCGATGAGTTCATTCATTGGGGGGCAGCTTACCCAGCTTGCGCTGAAGGCTGCGGCGATGGATGCCCAGCCGACGGGCCGCTTCGGAAATGTTGTTGCCGCAATCGGTCAGGATGCGCTGCATGTGTTCCCATTCCACGCGCGCCAGGGAGGGAATCGGCGAGGGAGGCTGGACGGCCGCATCGTGATCCTTCGTGAACGCCGCCAGAATCTGATCGGCGTCAGCCGGCTTGGTCAAATAGTCCAGCGCCCCGCGATGAACCGCCTCCACCGCCGTGGCGATCGAGCCGTATCCCGTCAGGATGACGATCTTCATCGACGCATCAAGTTCGATCAACTGGCTGACCACATCCAGGCCGGAATCCCCCGGCATGCGCAGATCGACCACCGCGCGCTGCGGCTTGACCCGCGCCGCCACCGCGAGCGCCTCGACCGAACCGGCCGCTCCGTGGGCATCGAACTTGCGTGATATGAACGCGCGGACGAGCCGCTCGCGGAAAGCCGTGTCATCGTCCACCACAAGAATCCGAATCGGTGTTGGATGTACTGGAGTCATACGATTCATTGTAGTCGCTCCATGACGCGGGTCGAAACCAATTGTCGCGTCGTCGTGGTGATGCGTTCAATCAGCCGCACGGGCTCGATTGAAGTGGCATGGGCGGCTCGCCCATGAGCGGGGTACTCCCGGCGCCTCCACGGGCATGGTCATAACACTGAAACCGCCTCACTGTTCTGCCTGCATCGGTCGGCTGCGGCCAGTGGATTCCTGTGCATAGGAACACAAGGGCGGGCCGCCGTTGCCACGTCGTACTCGGCATTCCATCGGTCTTTACGCTCTCACCGCGCACTGACAACAGCCTCATCGACCAGCACTTCATCGGCATCGAGATCAAGTGTGGTGGTCGTGCCATGATGGGGACGCGAATCAAAATGGAGCGTGCCGCCATGCCGCTCGGCCACCAGACGCACGAGGAAGATGCCCAGCCCCATGCCGTGCCCCGGTGCCTTGGTCGTGAAGAAGGGTTCGCCGACGCGGCGCAGCACCTCCGGCGGCATCCCAACCCCGCGATCCATCACCTGAAACGTCACCCGACCTCCTTTGCGCGCCACGCGAAGCGCCACCGGTTGCGAGGCGCTCGAGGCATCGAAGGCATTGCCGATGAGCACGCCCAGCGCCTGCTCAATGGCGCGGGAGCGACGGATCACCCAATCCGATGGGAGTTCCCCCTCGATGACCAGCCGCGCCTGGCGGGCGTCGGGCAGCGCATGGCGCACCTCCGCGATCAGATCACCCAGCGGCTGGGGATGAATGCCGTGCGCGGCGTCTTCGCCGAGATCGACGCGCATCCGATCCAGGATGGCGCGGCATCGGTCCACCTGTCGGCGGATGAGCAGCGCATCATCGACAATATGCGCGGCCACAGCGCAACCGCCGGCGCCGCAGTGCCCCGCCGCGACGCCGGTCGCGCCCGCCTCTATCGCGGCGTCCGCATCGGCCAGCACGGTCTCGGCGGCCACGTGAATCTCGCGGGCGACGATCGCGATCGTCCCCAGCGGCGTCCCCAGTTCATGCGCCGCCCCGGCGGCGAGCGTCGTCAGCGCCGCCAGTTGCTCGCTGCGCTGCGCCCGGGTGTGCAATAGCGCCAATTCACGCTCGCGCCGACGAAGCGAACGCGTCACCTGGCTGATGAAATAGGTGATCAGCGCGCTGACCAGCACGAGCGCCGTCCAGTTGCCCATCTGCTTGGCCCATAATGGCAGCGGCGAGAGGGGAAGATGACGCCACAGGAGAAAGCCGTAGCTCAGCGCGGCGGCCGCGACGACGCCCCATGTCCACACCGCGCCCAGCGCCACGACGGCGATCGTCACATGGACTAGATAGAGGATGGCGAATGGATTGGTCGGCCCGCCGGTGAGATAGAGCAGCGCCGTCAGGATGAGCACATCGAGCACAAGGCTCGCCGGGACCGCCAGCGCCGGGGGTGACTGCGATTTGATCCAGAGGAGGATGAGGAGATTGCTCAGGAAGGTCAGCGCGATCAGCGATGCGATCGGCCAGAGCGGCAACGACATCCCCAGCCCCCCCACCGCGACGATGACCGCCGCGATCTGCCCCACCACCGCCAGCCAGCGCAACCGGCTCAGCCACACAAGCACGATCCGCGGCTCCTGAATCGCCACGATCAATCGGGGGAAGCGAGGTTCAAGCGTGGAATCGGCCATGGCCGTAGTGTAGCGGGCAATCACGTATTATAAACGACACCCCATGCCCGTGGTCACACTTCGATCTTATTCCTTTAGTCAAAAATAGCGGCGGTACAACAGCCGTACATGTTCCCTCCGCCGCGGGTACGCGGTGGAGGGAGAAATCCACAATTGCTGCTGCCCATGAACGCTCGACTAAAATGAATAAATTCATTTGACGATGACCTGAACATGAGGTAGAATCTTGAACGTTCCAATAGTTCAATTGGAACCAGCAAGTCGGCGGTCATCGGCGGTCACAACTCTTCATCGCCGCGACGGTCAACCGTTCGGAACCCAGACCCGGGCAATGCCATGGTGCGAGTCACGCTTAGACAAGTTGCCGAAGAAGCCGGGGTGTCGGTTCAAACCGTCTCCAACGTTCTCAATAACCGAACTCAGCAGACATGGAAGAGCACGCGCGGGCGGGCGCGGAAGATTCGGGACATCGCCGATCGACTCGGCTATCGCCCCAACGCCGCCGCCCGCGCGATGCGAAACCAGCGGTCGATGCAGATCGGGGTGCTCATGCACAACGATCCGATGCGTCCCTTGGCGTATCTGGCGGCGTTTGAGATGGTCCTGGGGATCAACGCCAGGCTTGAGGCCGCCGATTATGTCCTTTCGCTCGTCCGCATCGAAGACATCAGCGAAGGCGACGCTCCGGTTTCACGCGTTTTTCATGAACATCTGCTCGATGGGATGATCGTCGTCGGCGGGTTCACGCAAAAGGTCCACCAGCGGGTCGAAAAGCTCTCGCCGCAATGCGTCTGGCTGGAGACCAACCTCTGGCGCGATGAATTATGCGTCCGGAGGGATGACCGGCATGTCGGGAAGCTCGTCGGCCTGAACCTGGCGAAGCTCGGCTATCGTCACGCGATCTGGCTGGGGGCGCATCCGGAGTGCAACAGCGACCACTTCAGCATTCCCCAGCGCTATTACGCGCTGGAGGAGACCTGCCATGAACGACATATTTCGTTGCGGCATGTCGAGCCCTCGCAAAGCCCCGACTTGATCCTGACGATTCCCGGCCTGCCTTCGCTGCTCCGAACGGACACAGCGATCGTGGCATACAACACACAAGATGCGCTCGCGTTGTCGCAACACGCCGCGTCAATGGGGCTTGTCGCGGGACGCGATTATGGCTTGGTCTGCTGCGATGAGGAGCAACTGTTCGTCAAGGCTTGGCCGGGTTTGTCGCCGGTGAGCAATGATCGTTTCGGCCTCGGCACGCGGGCCGCCGACATGATGCTCCGCGCGCTGGAGGATTCGTCGGCGTCCAATCCATCGCAAGTCGTGCGGGGGCATTGGATTGCGGGGGATACGGCGTGGGGGCCGGAAGGGTTTGACAAAGGAGGAGAGGTTGGGGCCGCGTGAAGGTCCTGCGGATGGAGTCAATGCTAGAGTTCAGGCTTTGTTGTGTGTGGGTGCCACAGGTCGCGGTACGCCGAGACCTGTGTTCACGGGCCGGCCAAAGACACAGGTCTGCGGGTACGCCGACCTGTGGCACCCGGCATCAAACGTGTTCTTATTTTTCTTTTCACTTTTCCTGGAGGTTGCGATGAAAGTTTCATTTCTGAATCGGATGCAATCGGTCTTGCGGACCAGGCGCGCCATGGTGCGCGCGGCGGTTTTGGCGACGGGCGCCGTGGCGATGGCGATGGGGGCGAGTACGGTGCAAGCGGCGCCGACAATTTATGTTTCGTTCAATAGCAGCAGCAACGCAATCCAGAAAGTGGATTCCAGCGGCACGGTGACCACACCCACAATAACGGGTAGCACGCCGGGAAATGTATACGGACTGACCAGCGACGGTGTCAGTAATCTCTATGCCAGCAATGGGTATGGTTTCAACATTGACAAGATCAATGTTAGTACCAATGTCGCCGCTCAGTTCAATACCACCGGTGGCATGCAATATGCCGCAGATCTTGCGCGCGATGGAGCTGGCAATGTTTATGTCGCGAATAACAATGGAAACAACGTGTTGAAGTATGACAGCACGGGTGCCGGGAGCGTGTTCAACAGCACTTTGACGGGCGCGGACGCAGTGACTGTGAGCACCAGTGGCCAAGTGTACGTCCTCAACGGCGGCACGGATATTTACAAACTGGATTCCAGCGGTGTCGCTACCTCCTTTGTCACCGGCCTGAGTGGCGCGCGGGGGCTGGCTTTTGATAGCAGCGGCAACCTCTTCACACTGAACTACAATGCGGGCGCGATCGTGAAGATCGATTCCACTGGCGCCAAGTCGAATGTGGCGCGCACTGGAACGGATGTCTATAACAATCCCAAAGACCTGATATTCGACGCCGATGACAATCTTTACATTGCCAACAGCAGCCCCAACAACATTGCAAAGTTTGTATTCAACACCACAACGCAGGCCTATGACGGGACGGTTTATGCCACCTTGTCGGCCGGTCCCACGGGCATAGCGCTCGTCCCCGAGCCATCGTCCGTGGCCCTGCTCGGCCTCGGCGGGCTGGCGCTGCTGCGACGCCGCCGCGGGGTCATAGGCGAGTCCGCTTGAACCGCGGGTGTTGCTAGGCGTACCAATGCATCGGCGCTGGAAACATCGACGGTGCATATGATTGGAAGAGAGGGTTGCTGGGAAAAGCGCCGGTCGGCGGGCGAATGTGAATCGGAGATGGCGTCCGTCGCCGAATTGCAAATCACCCAAACCAGAAAAGGAGATTCGTATGCGAAAAATCAACAACGCACGAAAACGCGGCTTTACGCTTGTGGAGCTGCTCGTCGTGATCGGGATCATCGCACTGTTGATCTCCATCCTCCTGCCCGCCCTGAACAAGGCGCGGGAGGCGGCCAGGAACGTGCAGTGCCTCTCCAACATGCGGCAGATCGGGATCATGATTCAGATGTACGCGAATCTGAACAACGGCTACGGGCCGCCGGATGGGCAGATCATTGACGGAAACATCTACGGCAAGGTGGACTGGGCCGGCGCGCTGCTGACGGCGGTGGACCCCAATTTCGCCGCATTGCCCAACACGTCCGATGCCGTCAATGATTATTTCAGCGGCGCGGGCAAGATGTTCATCTGCCCGGTCTTCTCGGCCAGCGAATACAGCAGCGTCTCCGTGGACGGCCTGGGCGTCAGCCACACGGTGCACCCCCGAACATACTGGGGCAATTCACAGGTGCTCGGCCGACTGGAGCAGCCGGGAGGCGCCGGCACGCCCTTGACGTTCAAGACAGGACAGGCTTTCCCCTATGGAGATCCGGGCTATCTGAAAATGATGTGGGGCCCGGTCAAGCTTTCTTCGGTGGCACAGTCGGCCGACACTTTCCTCCTGATCGAGCAGTTGTTTGCCTGGGCGGCGACAGGTCCATACGACGCGATCACCTGGCCGTCGGATGGCAAACGAATCTGGGCCTCGCCGCCCTTCACCACCGCCGCCTATTTCGTCCCGCATGGAAAGACTCGCAACTATCTCTATGTGGATGGTCATGCCGCGTCACTGCCTGATCCCAACAACGCGATCACCCATTCCACGTTCCCCGCTCTGGACGAAGGCTGGTACTCGAGCAGCTACGACCCCCGACGGCGATGATGCCGCGGCGTAAGGGCGTCATCCGACGTGGCACGGGCGGCTCGCCCGTGGGTTCGGGTACACGCGAACCATTCGCCGTGCCCGTCGGAATGTGGGCAAAAGCGAGGCGTGCAACGCGTTGGAACCGTATTCGTAGGGTGGGCCTCGGCCCACCATCTTCCAACCAACCTCAAATGTGGTGGGCCAAGGCCCACCCTACTTGCCGGATCGGATGGAGGACATCCGATGTTTGCCGGGCCCCGCAGACCACTGCCGAGACGGCCGTGCCACGACAGGTCGGACATCCGACACCGCCTTGCTGAAACCACGTTCGTCGTGCAATCGATATCAGACCCAGGTTATTCCTTACCTCAAAGGCTTGAATCATGAGAGAAACGCTCCATCACGCTGCCTCCTTGTGCGTCAAGACAAACGCATTTGCGATTTTCTCCCTCCCCCGCGTACACGCGGGGGAGGGTAGGGGAGGGGGTTCCTTTCGATTCTCCATGAAAAGCCCCCTCCCTACCCTCCCCCGGAGTACCGGGGGAGGGAATAAAACGCCCGGCTTTTGCAAATGCGTTTACCGTGCCTTGATCGTCTCCCTATTCACGTTGTGCGCTTTTCTTTTGGCGACGGGTCTTGCGCAGGCGGCATCCACGGGACAGGTGATCTACCACGAAAACTTCGACAAGCAGGATGTGGGCAAGGTGCAGTGGCCGGTCGTGGACAACAGCGAATGGAATGGCGGCAAGGCGGATTTGCAGATCGTCTCCGGCGGCGCCAAGGCCGGGGGGAAGATGCTCCAGGCGAAGGTCACCAAGTTCGCGCAGGTGATGCTTGCCACGGTCGCACTCGAAAAAGGGGAGACGTATCGCGCGAGCTTGAACCTCAAGGGCCCGGCCGGGCAGAGCGTGGAGTTTCAACTTCGTCTGGCGGGCGAGCCTTACACCACCTATGTTTCGAAAGTTGTAAAGACCACCGGCGCGATGCGGAAAGTGAGCTTTGAAGGCGTCGCCCCGGAATCGGCCGAGCAGGTGGTGCTCCTGTTTCGCACGACCGGCAACACCACGCTCAACATCGACGACATCGCGGTGGAGAAGCTGACCAGCGCGCAGGCCGCCGAAGCGAAAGCCAACGCGCCGGATGAAACGATCCTCGATGAGGACTTCAACAGCGCCTCCCTCGGCAAGCCGCCGGCGCAGATCATCGACGACAGCAAGTGGGCAGGATCGACCGTTCCCATGGAGATCGTGGACAGCGGCAACCCGCAATATGGGAAAGTGCTGCAATGCAAGGTGTCGGGATTCGGGCAGCTCAACCTGGGTTCGGTGCGCTTGGTGAAGGGGGAGGCGTATCGGGTCAGCGCCGACATCAGCAGCGCCGGACAGCATCAGGCCGAGCTTTATCTGCGCCTGGCCCCCGCGCCCTATACAACCTATCTCACCACCAACATTCAGACCGGTGAAAGCCTCAAGCATTTCACCTTCACCGGCATCGCCCCGGCCACGTCGGATTCGGTCTCCCTCATGCTCAAGATGAACGGCGAAACCCTGCTTACCATCGACAACCTCAAGGTGGAAAAATTCGGCGGCGGACTGCCCAAGGGCGCGGAGCCTGTGGCGGGCAATATGGTTCTCAACTCAGGCTTTGAGCTCGGGCGCGATGGATGGCTACTGGATGATCCATCCGACATCGGCCCGGTGAATGACGCCTTTGAAGGCCGTAACGCCGCCCGCGTGCCGGCCGGCAAGTATCTCTATTCCCCCTGGATGGAGTTGTCCTACGTCAGTCCGTATATCACTGAGATCCGAGCCAAGGCCGTCGATCAGCCGATCACCGTCAACCTCATGGTGACCAACCTGCTGCCGTTCGCGCATGATCAGAAGCAGGACATTCACGGCAAGACGATGCGCCTGACGCCCGAGCAAGGATGGCAGACCGTCGGCTTCACGTGGAAGCCGATTCCAGAGGAGGATGCCTATCGCCCCACCGCGCGCTATTACCTCAAGATCACCTGCGACGGACCGGCCGGGGCTGCGATGCTCGTCGATGCAACCCAGGTGCAGGCCGAACCCGCCGATGGCGAAACCCCGGCGTATGCGCCCCATGCAAAAGTCGAGCGCGCGCTCTCCACCGACATGCCGCAGAACGTCGCGACGCAAGGCGAGCCGGTGACGTTGACCGTTCACGCAACCGGCCCGGATGGCAACGTACGCGTGGCCATTCAGGATGAACACGACAAGCCGTTTCGCACGCTGAATGTGCCGACAACCAATGGCCAAGGCACGATCAAGCTGACCGATCTGCCCAACGGATTCTGGCATCTGCTGACGGTGGATTCGACGCCGGCGGCCAACGAGAAGTCGCCGAATGTGCAAGGCGAGGCGTTCATCGCCGTCGTCCCGCCGATGCCCGATGTGGCGATCGAACAGTGGGGCTTTGGGACGCATGTACCCAACGTCGCCCGACTGCGCAAAGCGTTCTGGAAAGTCGGCCTGCGCATCAACCGACTGCACGACGTCAGCGGCATCACGAAATGGACCTTCGTCGAGCCCAAGCCCGGCGTGTGGCATTTCGACGACAAGGCGATGAACGAGATGCGCACCGAAGGGGAGGGAATCCTCGGCGTGCTCAACGAAGTCCCCAAGTGGATCCGCACGCCCGAGCAGATGGACAAACTATATTATCAGGTGGCGATCTCGCCCAAGATGGACCCGGGTTTCGTCAAGTGGAGTACATATGTTGAAAAGACCGTCGCCCATTGGCGCGACCAGGTGACGGATTGGGAGGTGATGAACGAGCCCAACTTCGCCAACATCACGCCCGAGCAGTACATCGCGATCATGAAGGCGACGACGCCGGCGATCCGCAAGGGGAATCCCAAAGCCGTCGTCGTCGGGCTTGGCGGCCCGCTGATCGACTCCGAATGGCTGGCCAAGGCGATTGAGCTTGGCGTGGGCAAGCTGTCGGATGCCGTCAGCTTTCATGGGTACAACGACATCGCCCTGTGGCGGGTGAGCAACGGCCCCAAGCCGCTGGTCGATGCCGTGAACGGCATGCGCAAGCAATTGGCCGACGCGGGCTCGCCGAACATGCCGATCTGGAACACGGAGTTCGGCACCGGCGTGCAATCGAGCTTCACCAAGTTTGAAACATTTCCGCTCGGATCGACGGCGATGGCGGCGGCGGTGATGATGCCCAAGTCGGTCGCCGCCGCGACGGCCGCCAATATTCAAAAGACCTACTACTACGCCGGTTTCGACTACGCCGGCCCGCACCAGGCCGGCTACCTCGGTTGGATGAATGATCTCAATGGCACGATCCAGGCGTGCATGCAACCAACCGCCGTCGCCATCGCGCAGATCGTCGGGCGCGAATACAAAGCCGTCCCCGACTCCGGCCAACCCGGCCTCGTCCATCTCAGCTTCACCGGCCGAGGCGCGACGGTCCACATGCTCTGGGCCAATGACAAACCCCTGACCGTCCCCACCCCCACCGGCGCGAAGGCAGTCCTCAACATGTGGGGCCGAACAATGGCGCCCGCCGGGCAACTGCAACTGACCAACGAGCCGGTCTACGTCATCGTGCCAGACAATAATAATTGATCGCCGCCGAGCGCGCCTCAGGGCAAACGCCTCTGCGATTTTTCTCCCTCTCCCGCGTACTCGCGGGGGAGGGTTGGGGAGGGGGTTCATCCGGTGCCATCAGTCAGCGTACTCGCTGACTGATGCTCGGGGCGCGCATGGCATCAGTCAGGGCGTACCGTGACTGATGGCACCGGACACAAACGCG
Source organism: uncultured Tepidisphaeraceae bacterium (assembly GCA_964435775.1). Lineage (GTDB taxonomy): Bacteria > Planctomycetota > Phycisphaerae > Tepidisphaerales > Tepidisphaeraceae > CAYTAP01. The sequence goes on along the minus strand of CAYTAP010000060.1, from coordinate 7,169 downwards.
CTCCAGATTCGTGCCTTTATGCTTTCTTGCTGACTTCATGAATATATTTTCATTTTCCCGGTTTTTTCTTTACACCCCCCTATTCAAGCGATTACAAAATCGTCATTGCGTGGGAGTGAGTGTTCCCTCCCACATCCGTGAAACCCATCCTCGCAGGGAGACGTCATGTTTTTTCGTCGTGCCTCATCGCGTCGCCGTTCGTCCGTTGCACAACCACAAGCGGTCATCGAAGCCTTGGAAACGCGGCGGCTGCTGTCAGCCGTTCATGTCTCTCCGTGGGACAGCATTGAGTATGACCCGACCGGCCGAATCGAGACATCGCTCACCCGGCTCCATGACGAGTACGCCGCATACCGGGACGCCGGGGGCACGGGTGCTTTCACGCCCAGTGAATCGTTCATGACGGTTAAAGGTGACCGGGTGGGCATCGAGGTCGTTCGCGAGTACGGGGACAAGCATCCGCTGGCGGAGGAATTGGCGCGGCTGGGCATGACCGACCAGACGTCGGCCGCAAACTGGATCGACGGGTATCTGCCCATTACGAACATTCCGGATTTGATGTCGTTCGAGGGGATTGAACGCATCGATCCGATCTACGATCCGGCGGCGGTCGCCGTCCCGGGCGATGTGCTCCAAACGTCGCTCAAGCAGTTGCTTCAGAAATACGAGGAGTATCTGAAAAATGACGGAGCCGGCACATTCCAACCAGATGCCGATTGGATGGTCTCCGTCGTCGACGGGAAGGTTGGCATCACGGCGATATGCAACGACGGGCAGGCGGCCAATGTCAGGAAGTCCCTGGAGGCGCTTGGGCTGACGGACGTGCTCAGCGATGCCCACACGGTGTCGGGCCTGATACCGATCCTCGCGCTGAAGGAACTGGGAGCGGTGGCGGGGTTGACGGGCGTGTCCGCGCCGTTTGCGATCGTCAACACGGGATCGGTCAACAGCGAGGGCGATGCCGCGATGCATTCCGACAATGCCCGGCTAAGCCCGTCATCAGGGTTCGGGGTGACCGGAAATGGCATTGTCGTCGGAATTATTTCTGACAGTTTCGACAATGGAGGTGCCGGGAGCGCCGCAACGGACCAAGCCACGGGTGATTTGCCGGGGGTCAGCGTCCTGGATGACAGCCATGCGGGGACGGATGAAGGCCGGGCCATGGCGCAAATTGTCCATGATGTCGCTCGCGGTGCCAGCTTGGCTTTCCACACAGGCATCGACTACATACGCCCCAACGCGGCATCTGGAGTCTGGTTTGATCCCGGCGCAAACGGCCATGACAATCAAGATCGGTACGACCTGGCTTGGGCGGACGATGGCTTCATCGGGACGTAAGGTCGCGGTACGGAGCATTCAAGATGGACTCACGCGAAGGCGCGAAGGGCGCGAAGAAAGAGTTGGATGTGGAGGAATTGGCCGCCGTTGTGGTGGATGCGGCCTTTCACATTCACAAGGAATTGGGGCCAGGGCTTTTGGAATCGGTGTATGAAGCGGTGCTGGCGCGGGCATTGGAGATGCGCGGGCTGATGGTGGATAGGCAGAAGGCACTGGTGTTCGAGTACGACGGGATGCGGTTTGAGGATGGGCTGCGGGTGGACCTTCTGGTGAACAAGCTGCTGGTCGTGGAACTCAAAAGCGTCGAAACACTCGCGCCCGTACATCCCAAGCAGCTGTTGACCTACCTGCGTTTGCTCCATCTGCCCGTGGGTCTTCTCATCAATTTCGGCTCGGAGATATTCAAGGAGGGTTGCAAGCGAATCGTCAACAATCATCAAAGCTTCGCGTCTTCGCGCCTTCGCGTGAATCAACGGCCGTAATCGAGGTGGAGCATTCGAAAACGAGACTCACACGAAGGCGCGAAGGGCGCGAAGGAACAATGGGAGTGGTCATGAGCGGGGAAGGCAAGCGGGACTGTTCCAATTTTTGGTGGTTGGCCTCGCGCCCTTGGCTTTATTTCCTGAATGAAGTCACGCAACAAATCGACAACGGGTATCCGATTCCGAGTGCGGCGGCTACACTGGCGCACAAGGAGAACATGATTCATGGCGGAACCCCTCGGCGCATTGTGCATTGTTCTTCATGGGCATCTTCCCTATGTGCTGCATCACGGCACTTCGCCGCATGGGGAGGCGTGGCTGTATGAAGCGGCGGCGGAAACGTATTTGCCGCTGCTGGAGATGATCGGCGGCGTGGCGCTCAATCGCGCCCGGCCGGGGTTGACGATCGGGTTGACGCCGGTGTTGCTTGAACAACTGGCGCACCGGCGATTCAAGGAGGGGTTTGTCGCGTATCTCAAAGAGCGGATCGAGCGGGCCCGGCGGGATGGGGAGGAGTTTAAGCAAAAGGGCGACCCGCACTCGGCGTACCTGGCCGAGCGATGGGTGAAATGGCACGAGCAGAAGCTCGAGCAATTCGAGGCGATGGGGCGGGACATCCCCCGGCAATTCGCCGAGCGATTTCGTGAAGGGCATCTTCAGCTTTTGACCAGCACCGCGACCCACGCCTACACCCCCCTGCTGCTCAATGACCAGATGATCAAGGCGCAGCTCGCCTGCGGCACGGCGACGAGCGAAAAGCACCTGGGCATTCGGCCGCGCGGGATGTGGCTGCCGGAATGCGCGTATCGTCCGACGTGGGAGCATTGGATGCCGGCCGTGCTATATGACAACCCGCGCTATCGGCCGGGGCTTGAACAGTTCATCGCACGGGCCGGCGTCACCCACTTCTTCGTGGATGCCCATGAAATCACCGATGGCCAGCCGCTGGGGACGCTGGATCACGGCAACTTCAAATCGATCGGCCCGGCGCAACTGCACTGGGACAATCGGCGGGGATGGAATCAGCCGCTCAGCCCCGTGGGCGTGCGGAGCGAGCCGGGCGTGCCCCAGGTCTATGCATTCGCCCGGCATCCGAAGGTGAGCGAACAGGTCTGGTCGGGGAAGATCGGCTATCCGGCGTCGGGGCAATATCTCGAGTTTCATCGCAAGCACGGCGAGCGCGGATTGCGCTATCACAAGGTGACGAGCACCACCGCGCCGCTGTCGGACAAGCAGCCGTATTACCCCGACGACATCCCGGGAACGATCTACGGCCACGCGATTCATTTCTGCGATGTCGTCCGCGGCGTGCTGCGGGAATATCGCGATCGCACCGGCCGGCAAGGCGTGGTCGTCGCGCCGTTTGACGCCGAGCTCTTCGGACATTGGTGGTTTGAAGGGCCGGAGTTTTTGAGAAATGTGATTCTGACGCTCAACAAGGATCAGGATGTGAAGCTGATGACGGCCGAGGAGGCGCTGTATCATTATCCGCCGGACAAGGTCATGCGCCTGCCGGAAGGCTCATGGGGCGAAAACGGCAACCACGGCGTCTGGATCAACGACCGCACCCGCTGGATGTGGGAGATCGAATACCGCGCCGAGGGAACAATGCTCCGGCTGCTCCACGCCCTACCGTGGAAGGAGAACACACTGATCCGCGAGCTGCTCGAACGGGCCGGGCGGGAATTGCTCCTTTTGCAGGCGAGCGATTGGCCGTTCGTGGTCCATACGCACGGCGCGGTCGATTACGGCATCCAGCGTTTCGCCAACCACGCGACGAGCTTCGATCGCGCCGCAAGAATGGCCGAGTCCGTCGGCGGGGGCGCTGAATTGACCGATCTGGAAAAGGTGGAACTGGCGGAGATGGATGCGCACGATCCGATTTTCGCGGAGATTGATCTGGAATGGTGGATGTAGGGATTTTCGATTTTTGATTGACGATTTTTGATTGAAGAGGGCAAGTTCGCGTCCTTCAAGCAAAAACCGACATTCAAAAAATCGAAAATTGTTTCGTTCAATGGCTATTGAACTAATTTTGGCGAGCATGCGCTCCCCCTTACTACACGAGCTACAATGTTCCACGTGGAACATTTACCTAACTCTATTGCCATCCGCGGGCGGGGTGCTACGGGGAATCCGACGAATCGGTTCGAAACGATCGATTATGCGCCGGACACCGATGCGGAAGTCGGGGAGGGATTTGAGGCGACGTCGCGCCCGGCGACAGTGCTGTTGCGGGACACATCGCGCACGATCATCAGTCATAACAATTCGCCGGATGTGGGATTTGATTATTCGATCAATCCGTATCGCGGGTGCGAGCATGGGTGCATTTATTGCTACGCCCGGCCGACGCACGAGTATTTGGGGTTCTCGGCCGGGCTTGATTTTGAAACGCGGATCATGGTCAAGACCGATGCGCCGCGCCTGCTGCGCGAGGAATTATCCCGGCCGAAGTATCAACCCGTGCATCTGGCAATGAGCGGGGTGACGGATTGTTATCAACCCATTGAACGGAAGCTGCGGCTGACGCGCGGATGTCTGGAGGTATTGGCCGAGTGCAATAATCCGGTGTCGATCATCACGAAGAATCATTTGGTGACGAGGGACATCGATCTTTTGTCGCCGCTTGCACGGATCAATGCCGCGCTCGTGTTCGTTTCGATCACGACGCTCGACCCGGCATTGCAGCGGGTGATGGAACCGCGCACGAGCACGCCACGCGATCGTCTGGCGGCGATCTCAGAGCTGTCGTCGGCGGGGATTCCCGTGGGGGTGATGGTCGCGCCGGTCATCCCCGGGCTGACCGATCATGAGATGCCGGACATCCTCGACGCCGCGAGCAAGGCCGGCGCGCGGTCGGCCGGGTATACGGCGTTGCGACTGCCCTTTGGCGTCAAGGATTTGTTTGAAGAATGGCTGGGACTGCATTTCCCGGATCGCAAGGACAAAATCCTGAATCGCGTCAGGTCGATGCGCGATGGCAAGTTGAACAATTCGGACTTCAAATCACGGATGCGCGGCGAGGGGATCTGGGCCGATCAATTGCATGATCTTTTCCAACTCACGAAAAGAAAAACCGGGCTCAACCGCCCTCTTCCGCCGCTATCGGCCGCGTCATTTCGACGACCTGCCACACAGGTTTCCAACTGCCAAATGACATTTTGGTAAATAACATCCGCTGACTTGTGCGACGGGGCCGTGTCTGTTTTTATGCATGACATGGACGCCGAAACGGCGGGTCGGCGTATGGTTTTTCGCCTCCCGGTGGCGGGATCATTCTAGCTATGGTGGTGAAAAATGCCGATAAACAAATGATGTAGATGCGCCGCATCCGAAATGACCATGCTGGATTGACCTTATCGATCCCAGCGCATCGCGGCCAACGCACGCCATCGATTTGAAGCGGTTTATTGAGAACTGAAAGCAGAAGGGCAGCAATTCATTATGCAAACGGTCGTTCACGTCACACATGAAGCGGTTCAGAAAATTGGGGGAATCGGCGCTGTGCTACAGGGGTTGCTCACCAGCAAAACGTTCCTCGACAAAGCTTCCCGCAACATTCTGGTCGGACCGTTCTGGCCAACCGACATGCGCGGCGAGCAGCGGCTGGGGGTGCACGGGGAAGTGCTTTATTCCTCGCTCGACGCGATCTGGCGTTCGCCGCTGACGCCGCAGTTCCGGGAGATCGAGCATGATTACGACGGCAGCATCGTGTATGGCCGGCGGAAGTTCACCAACAAGGAAACGGGCATCACGAGCACGCCGGAGGTGTTGCTCATCGACGTCAGCCGCTACGACAAGGACCGGATCAACGCCTTCAAATACGACCTGTGGAAGACGTTCGGGATCGAGTCAAGCAAATACGAGGACGTCTGGGATTTCGAGCAGTATATGCGTTTGGCGCAGCCGGCGCTGGCGGCGCTGCATCTGCTGGGCGCGGGGACCGAGCTTCAGCCGGGCGTCATCCTCTCCCACGAATACATGGGGATGCCCACCGCGCTGGCGGCGATCATGGAAGCCCAGCGCCAGCCGGGAAACCTCGCGGCATTCCGCACGATCTTCTACGCGCATGAAGTGGCGACGATGCGACGGATTGTCGAGGGTCATCCGGGGCATGACACGATGTTCTACAACGTCATGCGCTCGGCGATCAGCCAGGGGCACTATGTCGATGACGTGTTCGGGGATCAAAGCGGGTACTACAAACATTCGCTGGTGAAGGCGTCTCGCTTTTGCGACGGGATTTTCTGCGTCGGGGATGATGTCTTGAAGGAGATCCGATTCCTTGGCGCCGAGTTTCTCAGCGTCGATGCGCAGATCGCCTACAACGGCGTCCCGCACTGGAAAATCAATGTCGATGAGAAAACCGCCTCGCGGAACAAGCTGCGGGCGTATTGCAACACCCTGCTCAAGTATGAACCGGATTACATCTTCACGCACGTCACCCGGCTGGTGCCGTCCAAGGGATTGTGGCGTGATTTGCGGGTGCTCGAGCACATGGAGCGGATGCTGCGCCAGCGCAACCAGACGGCGGTGCTCTTCACACTCTCAACCGAAGTGCCGGCGCGACGGGGGGATGACATTCGACACATGGAGGATGCGTATCGCTGGCCGGTGGTGCATCGGGAAGGGCTGCCGGATTTGTCCAATGGCGAAGCGCTCTATTACCAGGGCGTGCAGGAGTTCAACGCGCAAAGCCGCAACATCAAGATCGTCTTCGTCAACCAGTTCGGGTGGGAGCGAAGCCTGTGTGGCCAGCGGATGCCGGCGAACATGGAGTTCATGGACATCCGCAAGGGATCGGATGTCGAGTTCGGGCAAAGCATTTATGAACCGTTCGGGATCGCGCAGGTGGAGCCGATCAGCTTCGGGGGCATCTGCGTATTCTCAAGCGTGTGCGGATGCGCGGGCTTTGTGGAGAAGGCGGCCGGCGGCGAAACGCCGAATGTGATCGTCGCGGATTATGTCGATCTGCCCGACAAATCATTGCGCCCGGAGCAGATGATGACGATCGGTCGCCCGCAGCGCGACGCAGTGGAAAACACCGTTGCCGAGATCGTGGCGGGGGAATTGATGGAGCGCCTTCCGAAGACGCCCAAGGAGTTTGACGCGTACATTCGACGGGGTTTTGACCTGGCGTCGAAGATGAGCTGGGATGTCGTGGCGCGGGATTATGTGCTCCCCGGCATCGCGCGGGCAACCAAGGCGCATCGGATGGCGGAGATCGCGTAGCAACCCCCGGGTCTGCGTCGGCCAACCAAATTCCACAACGGTCACGCTCATGGGGCGGGAAGAGATGTCGATGTGCTCGCGCTTGCAGTCGCCGGGCGCGGAGAATGGTTCGGG
>CAYTAP010000059.1:8854-23406 GCA_964435775.1 uncultured Tepidisphaeraceae bacterium | reverse complement strand
ATCCCTCGCCACGCTGCTCACACAAATCTTCCGAACCACGCGACTGGGCGGCGCGCAGGCGGTGGTCATCCTGCTGCTGTGGCTCACCTGCCCGATCTGGCTCTCAATGGCATTGGCCGACCCCGCATGGGGAGGGTGGGTGTCGCCGATCACCGCCGTGCATCCCCTGATGGCGATCAACGGGATCATGCCGCAACAGGGCATCTGGACGCAGCAGCGGGTCATGTATCAGTTGACGGCGCTGGGGCAGGATGTGAACTACGGCTTGCCCTCATCGCCCTGGCCAGGCGCGCTGTTTCATCTTGCCCTCGGATGCGCGGCGATGGGGATCTGCCGGGCATCATCAAAAATATCCGCGAAGTTCGCCGCGGCGCATTGAACCAGCCGGAGCGGCGGCTATGGTGGTCCGGTGAATGATGCACACGGCACGCGCCGCCTGGCGAACAGGATATCCTCTGGTCACGCGACGGCTGGGCTTGCTCCTGGCGCTGGCGGTGTACGCGTGGGGCGCGGTGGTCATGCTCCCGACCTATCGCTGGCAGATCAACCCCGACGGCGTGGGATATCTCTCCGTTGCCCATGAGGTTCTGCGAGGCCAATTCTTCGATTCGATCAACGGCTATTGGAGCCCCCTGGTTTCATGGCTCACAGTGCCGCTGATGGCAATGGGAATCGAGCCGGTTCTCGCGTTCAAGATCATGTCGCTCATCCTCGGCGCGATTGGTCTTATCACCGCCTGGCGGCTGATGGGAAACCTGAAGGTTGCCAATGGCGCGAGAACGATCGCCGCACTGGCCATGGTTCCAATGCTGATTTGGTTCGCATTGCAGGTCATCACCTCCGATCTGGCCGTCGCCGTGGCGCTTCTGATGTACCTGACGCATCTGACCCATCCACGGACGGCGACGAGCATGCGGCGCTCGGCGATCAGCGGCGCGTGGATGGGCCTGGCGTACCTCGCCAAGGCATACGCGCTCTGGTTTGTCGCGGTGCATTATGTGATCACGAGCGCCATCGCGTGGCGGCGGCAGCGCGATCCCGCCGGGCGACGAGATGTCGCCAGGGCTGCGGGCGTGGGGCTGGTGGTTTTCCTCACAATCAGCACGGCATGGGCGCTGGTGTTGACGGCCAAGTTCGGGCGCTTCACCTATGGCTCGACCGGGCAATTCAACTGGGCGTACAACGGTCCGGACTTCAAGTCGCCCATGCACAGCCGCGGGCTCTTGCCGCCGCCCAATCCCGCAGCCGTCAGCGTCTGGGATGACGCCACCTATCTACCTGTGGAAAGCTGGAATCCCTTCACGCCGCAGCGGAACTGGGACCACTTCAAAAAAAATCTTGACCGCAATTATCAGGTGTTGCTCAAGCTCCTCGATTCCTACTCGGCCCTGGTCTATTTCGTGCTCATCGGCGCGCTGCTGGTGGCGGGGTCCATCCGCGAACCGAAGGAAACTTTTTCTAACGGCATCCTCGCAATCGCGCTGTTGCTCTATCCATGCGGATATCTGGTCCTCCATATGGAGCCGCGCTTCTTCTGGATTCTCCCCATGCTGCTTGTTGTGTTCGGCGCCACAATTCCGGCCGCCCTGGCTCGGGGACGCCGCGTGCGCGGGCAGATCAACGCGCTGCTCTTGACGATCGTTTTTTCCATCTCATTCGCCTATCCCGCGTGGAAGTCGCTCGTGACGCCGGCGGCGATGGGCGCTGACGTGCGTGAGGCGGCGGTCTGGCTGAAGGGCGAGATCCCATCCGGCTCGCGGATCGCATCAAGCGACCGCTGGGCGGTGTATCTGTATGTCTCGTTTTTCAATGGCCTGCACTATTACGGCCAGACGCAGGGCAGGGAAAGCGATGCCGAGGTTCTGTCCAGGTTGGAGGAATACCAGGTGGACTATTTCTTCACAAGCGGCGGGAAACGGTATTCATTCCTCAATGGAATCAAGCCGCTGGACCTCCGCGACCCGCCCAGTGCATTGCGAGGAATGCGCGTCTATCGCTTGCGCTGAAGGGCTGCGACGATGAAAGCCGCGGCGCACACGGCGGCGGCGGGAGGGGACGAGTCCCACATACAAAAAGATGAGCGCGATGAGCATGATCGGCCACGCCAGATCGGGAAATCCTTTCACGGCAAAGCGATAAACCCCCGGCGCCCAGTCGCCCAGATATTCACCAATGCCCAGGATGCGGGCTCGGCTTCCGGTCAACATGTGAATCGTCATCACCCACGCCAGTCCAATCATCATCACGTCCAGCAGCACCATCCCCAGCCCCACCCCCGCCATCAGCGCGCCGACCGATGCCCCGAACAGAAGGTAGCGACCGTGCATCTGGGGCATGAAGGCGAAGGCGAGTATCCATGGCGCCGCCATCGCCGCCAGGAAGTGTCGGTCGCCGCGGCGCTGTTGCCGCGACATGCCCCAGGCGCACAGGATCAGCGTCACGGCATAAAGCGTCACCAGGCCGATTCGCAACGACACTTCCACGGGTTGGTCCGACCAAAGCCACAGCGCATGCGGCTGAATCGTGTACAGGACATCCTGAAGCGACTTCCACCCAAATCGCAATTGCAAAAGCGAGGGGAGCGCATCGGATGCCCATTGCGCCAGATTGGAGAACTTTTCGCTCCCATAGCGGAAGCCCAGGGCCCACCAGGTCAGATCGCTGTTGAAAAACTTCGGACTCAGGAGAAGGCAAAGTCCGATGTCGCCGGCGAGAAGATATCCGTACTTTCGCCAGGGCAGAAAGATGCCGAATAAGACGATCACCAAAGCCAGCGCCGCCAACAATGGGAACTGGTCACGATACCCTGCTCGAAGCGCCGGCCAGATGAGCAGACCGGCCGCAATGGTGCCACCGAACACCCGCCAGATTTTCCCTCCCGCCCAGTTCTTGTGCTGCGCCAGCCATTTCCCCGCGACAAGACACAACCATGCCCCGACGCCTCCCGCGACCCATGCCCGCGCCGCGGGGATGGCCAGTCTGGTTTGTTCGTCCCGCAGAAGCCACGGCGAGACGACCACCGCCACAGCGAACAAATACCCCGACAACCACCGAAGCGGCGCGCCCCATCGACGCATGAACAGCGGCCAGAGCAAAAACAGCGGAACCACCATCAACTGCTGACCCTTGAACATCGTGCCAATACCCAGCACGACCCCCGCGGCGAACCACCAGTTCACGCACGCCAGCAGAACCGCGTACAGATAAAATGGGACGATCCAGATGTCCCAGCTCGGCCAGCCATGCGCGCTGATCATCAACGCGGGGCTGAACCACATGAGCATCGCACCGATGAATCCGGGCAGGCAACCGCGCCAAGGGGACAAGGCGACAGATGATCCACCCTGCGGGGATGAGTTGATGAAGGCGTCGAACTCGCGCGACCGCGCGCGATCATCCCGGCGAACCCACAACCGGATCAGCAGGAAGATCGCAACCGCCGACAGCGCCTCGAGAACGGTGTTGAAGTAGAGCAGCGGCTTGGTGAAGTTGAATTCCGGCCGCCAGCGGGAGGGATGATCGTAGTGCTCCCTCACACACACGACCCATTGCCGCATGGTCACCAGGCGCAGCGGCGGGTAATCCAATCCGTAATCGCCGTTGGGCGTCTCCCTGATGATGTCGCCGTAGAGATTCAGAACGCCGTCATCGATCGCGCGCCCGCCGTAGTGAAGGTTATGCTCAATGTCGTAGAAGTGGCGAATCTTGGTGGTGTGTTCATAGGTCCACTTGCGAACCTCCAGACCCCATCGCGCCGCGAGGACGATCGCCACCACGAAGAGGCCGGCCAGGAGAAGATGCCCCGCGACCCGCACGGCAACATGGCGACGGGGATGCGCGGCCAGACACGACGCAAGCGTCGAATCGTCGGAACAGCCGGACTCGGAAGCGTTGGCGTCCGGGAGCATGTCTCCATTCATACAAGCGCAACCAGTACAATCAAGCACGATCAATCCGGAAGCTCAAGGCGTCGTCACAACATGCACCGCGCGCAACTCGTACGGATACAGGCTCAGCGTCAGCGCGCCATCGGATGCCTTCAGCACTTCGCCTGTGGCCGCATCGGTGATCCGACCAGCCGGCATCTTCACTTGAATCTCAGCCTTGTCGGTCATGGCGGTGTTGACGATCGCCAGGTATGTCCCGTCCTTCGGCGTCGCAATCGAGCGCACGACGACCGCATCATCAGATGCCGCACCCTTCACCACCTTGCTCGGCAGCGCCGGCAGGGACAGAAAGGCGGCGTTGAAATGGCGCACATACTTGGGAAACCCCCTCTGAAAATTGGAGCCGACGAGATACCCGATGTAGGTCGGGTCGCCATTGGCCATCGCCAGCGCCTCGCCCATCATGCAATACGGGCCCGCCCGCTCGATGTCGGCCACGAAATATCCCAGCTTGGGTTTATCGTTCTTGTCGAACATCATGTTTTCATTGAGCGTGTAATGCCGCACAATCGCCAACCCCGACGGCCCGCGGAAGGCGTCGAACGGGCGCGCGTCCGACACCGTGTAAAGCCGGTTGAACGCCTCGGTAAGCAAAACACCGTCGGTCTGTTTGTAGTCCCGCGGATCCGCCTCCGGGTTTGCATGGTCGATCTCCCACTTGCCCCAGTTCATGGGTGGCGAGAGGAGCGCTTCAAGATACATGTTTTTGCTGATGACGTCGGCGATGGAGATCGGCGTGATCTTCTTGTCGGCGGGATTCCCGCTGGCCGCGAGCCTCTTTTCCCACCCTTCGACATCATCGGTCACCAGAAAGCCATCCCATGTATGAAACGACACCCCCGGCTCGGCGGGCGAGGTCGTGTAAAGAATCGTCGCATCCTTGATCCCATTGCTCCGCAGGTAATCTCGCATGGCGACAAGAAACTGCCGCCTCTTGCCAAACCACCACGTTTCATATTTCTTCAACAGCGGCTTGTCGCCGATCAACTGCCCGCGGGTCACGGCCTGGCCGTTGTTGGCTTCCTTTGCAAAGCGCGCACGCGTTGAATCTCCAAAGCCCATCGGCAACTGCGAGCGCGGCCGAATCCACGCGCCGACAAAATGCGCCTCGTTCTTGTACTGAAGTATCGTGTACTTCAGCATCTTCTCGAAGTCCTTGTAGGTGTCCGGATCGGTGATGTCCGCGTTGGCGTTTTCGATCCATTTGATGTGGGTGAAGGCGTCATCCCGCGTGAGCGGTTTGGCGCGACGCTGGTTGCCCAAACCATTCTTTCCCTTGCTCCCCGCGTATTCATAATACGGCAGCACATCGAAGCCGCGGTCTCCCATGATCTTGACGATCTGACCCCACCAGTCGGTGCTCGCATTGAAGTAGGCCCAATCGTTGCCGCCGCCGGGCGTGCTGTTCCAGTGCTGCACAGCGCCGAACTCCAACAGATCCTTCGTGTAGGTGTGCATCCCCAGGAATTGCATCAGGTTCGCCTTATAGCGGTACCAGTCCAGTGGATCCTTGAGCCCGCGCTTGGTTTCATCATTTGATTGCACCACCCCGTCCGCCATCTCCTCGCGCCAAAACAGATGCCGCCGGGGCAAACCCTCCGGCGGAAGATTGAGCTTCGCATAGAGCCTGGACTGATCCGGCACCTCATACAACCGAATCCGCGACACCGCCGCGCCCAGGGACACCGGAATATTCTCTGCCGAAAATTGCGCGATGACGACGGAAAACCCGTCCGCCGGCGTCAGCGCCCGCACATCCTCGCCACGAATGAAACCCTGATCCGGGAAGCGATCGTGCAGGTTGAACATCATCGTCCACGTCTCATATTTGCCCGAGAGGGGCACCTGGATCGATTCGTTGTTGTTGTTGACGTACTTGGGATGAAACGCATCACCCAGCGTCGCGCCGGTGTGGAAGCCGCGAATCGTTTCATTCCCGCCATTGAGCACCACCATGCTCCGCGGCGCATCCTCCGGATATTGCACCTCCAAAATATACGCTGCGCCCGGCTTGAGGAGGTTGTATTGCCCGAGGCGAAACGACATGTACGCCGCCTCGCCGGACGTTTTTGAAAGCACCCGCGCCGGCTGGCCGAGGATTTGCTCGACTTGACTTGCGCCTTCCGGACTTTGCGTGAACAGATGCCCCGGGTCGGCCGCCCCCACGTCGATTTCATCAACCAATGTCACTTTCCCGAATGGCGCGCCCAGATCGATCGTCGGACGATTCTTCACTTCCGCTCGCGCCTTGGCGATCGCCGCATCACGCGTCGCCTTCTCCTTCGCCGCCGCCTCCTTGTCCTGTTGCACCTGCGTCCATTGCTCGGGCGTGTAGGCATACAGCGCGATTTCCGTGAAGTTCGCCTGCCCATCCTGCTGCGCGAGCTGGATGTACCGGGTCTTCACATCCAGCGGCACCGATTGCCATGACATGTACGACCCGCAGCCATAGGTCGCCACTTTCTTCCACGCCCCCGGCCCGCCCACCGAGATCACCACGTCCCCGATGCCGTTGGTGTCATAAAACCAGATCCTCGACAGCGCCCGTTCTTCACCGAGGTCGATGTACGCCTTCGAGGGATATGCGTCTTTGCGGCTTCCCGACGGCACCACCCAGGCGGTCGCGGGCTTGCCCGACGGCGGGCCGGCCGTCATCGTATCCTGTTCATCCACCAGCGTCGCCGGATCGGCAAGGCTTCCCTCGGCGTGCGCCATCGAAGGATCGAGCTTCACGCGGTCGCCCGCGATCGCATTGCCAGACGCCCCCCGTGCGATCATCGCTCTTCCTTCCCATGTCAGGGCGAGGGCCATAGTCAAAACCATCGCCCAAGCCGCCAGGCCACCACGCATACCACAAGAAGTCAACATCCGTTTCATATCTGGTCCTTTCAAGTCGCCGCATCCCGTGAATGCGGCGACCGTGCTGGCTTCCGGCTCGCAAGCAACGGAGGTCTGGTCATCCATCACATAATCCGCCACAAAGTTACTGCGCGCTCTCCACATGCAAAGCGCGCAATTGATACGGATACAAGTCAAACGTCACCTTGCCGCCCGGCGCTTCAATCGCTGCCCCCGTTGCGGAGTCCGTCACTTTCCCGTCCGGCACCTTCACCGTCACGTTCTTCTTGTCGGTCATGGCGGTGTTGACGATCGCCAGGTATGTCCCGTCCTTCGGCGTCGCAATCGAGCGCACGACGACCGCATCATCAGATGCCGCACCCTTCACCACCTTGCTCGGCAGCGCCGGCAGGGACAGAAAGGCGGCGTTGAAATGGCGCACATACTTGGGAAACCCGCGCTCGAAGGCGCTTCCCGTCAGGTAGCCGATATAGGTCGGATCCCCGTTGGCCATCGCCATCGCCTCACCCATCATGCAATACGGGCCGGCACGCTCGATGTCGGCCACGTCATAGCCCACCTTCGACTTGTCATCCTTGCCGTAGAACATGTTCTCGTTCAACGAATAATGCCGAACGATCGCGAGCCCGGACGGCACGCGAAACGCATCAAAGGTTCGTGGATCATCGACCGTATACATCCGGTTGAACGCCTCGGTGAAGTAGACGCCATCGGTATCCTTGTAATCCTGGGGGTCGGGCTGTGGGCTGGCATACTGTTCTTCCCAGTCGCCCCATGTCAGCGGCGCCTTGAGCAGCGCGTCAAGGTACATGTTCTTATTCAACACATCCGCCAGGGAATACAGGACGATCTTCTTGTCAGCGGGGTTGTCGCTGCCCTCCAGCAACTTTCTCCATTTCTCCACATCATCGGTCACAAGGTAATTGTCCCAGTTCAGGAAGGTGGGACCTCCCTCCAACACGGTCGGCGTATAAAGAATCGCCGCATCCTTGATCCCGTTGTCGCGCAGATAGTCGCGCATCGCCGCGAAGAACTGCTTCCGCTTGCCGAACCACCATTGTTCATATTTGGCCAGCAGGGCTTTGTCCTCAATCAACTGCTGTTTTGTTACTTCCTTGCCGTCATTGGCTTCCGTGGCAAAACGCGCTCGCGCCTTGTCGCCGAAGCTCATGGGAATTTGCGCCCGTGTGCGAATCCACGCACCGGCGAACTTGGCCTGGTCCTTATGCGCCAGGATCGTAATCTTCAGCATTTTCTCAAAATCGGCATATGTATCCGGATCGGTGATATCAACATTGGCACTGTTGATCCACGACTGCTTGATGAACTTGTCGTCGTCGCGGGTCAATGGCTTGGCGCGACGCTGGAATCCCAATCCATGATCCCCCTTGCTCCCTGAGTATTCATAGTACGGCAGGAGATCAAAGCCTCGCTCCGCCATGACCTTGACGACGCCCGGCCAGACGTTGGCAAGAGCCGCATTGTAATACACCCAATCATTGCCCCCGCCCGGCGTGCTGTCCCAATACTCGTCCGAACCGAACTCAAGCAGGCCCATGCTGAACGTGTGCATCCCCAGAAACTGCATCAAATTGGCCTTGTACCGATACCAGTCCACCCGATCATTCACTCCCCGTTCGTTCTCCTTCGTCGACGCAAGCAACCCGTCTGCCATCTCCTCTCGCCAAAAGAGATGTCGCCGCGGCAGACCATCGGGTGGAAGATTCAATTTGACATTGATCGCGGCCGGGTCCGGCACTTCATACAGTCGAATCCGCGACACCGCCGCGCCGTGACTCAGTGGAATGTTCTCGGCGGAAAACTGCACGATGTCGACGGGAAACCCATCCTCCGGCGTCAACTCCCGCAGCCCCTTGTCGCGGGGATAGCCGTCCTTGGCGATGTGGTCATGAAGGTTGAAGTACATCCGCCACATCTGGTACTTGCCCGACAGCGGCACCTGGATCGACTCATTGTTGTTATTGATATACTTGGGGTGCAGCGCATCCCCCACCGTCGCGCCTGTATGAAATCCGCGGGAGGATTCATTCCCCGCGTTGCGAATGACCATGCTCCGCGGCGCATCTTCGGGGTATTCGATCTCCAGGATGTAGGTGCCGCCGGGCTTGAGCAGCTTGTATTGCCCCACCCTGAACTGCATCAGCGCCGCCTCTCCCGGCGTCTTGCTCAATACCCGCGCCTTTTTCCCCAGGATCGTTTCGACGTGGCTGACATTCTCTGGGCTTTGCCGGAACATGTGCCCGGGATTTTCTGATCCCAGGTCAATTTCATCGACCAGCGTCACTTTGCCAAAGGGATCCCCCAGGTCGATGACTGGGCGGTTTTTGACTTCCTCCTTTGCCTTGGCAATGGCCGCTTCCTTTTCAGCCTGCTGTCTGGCGGCCTGCGCCTGCCGCGCCGCGATCGTCTTCCACGCCTCGGGGCTGTATGCATACAGCAGGATTTCCGTGAAATCAGACTTGAAATCGACGCGAGTCAACTGCACATAGCGCGTCTGCACGTTCAAGGGCACCTTGACCCAGTGCTTGAACGCGCGGGACATGTACGTCGTCACCTGCTTCCAGTCCCCCGGCTTGCCGGCGGAGATGATGACCTCTCCCTCGTTGTACATGTCGTAAAACCAGATATCAGAAATCGGCGTCTCCTTGCCAAGGTCGATATACGCCTTGGCCGGATAGGCGGTGTTGTCGAAATTGGACGGGATCTTCCACGAGTTCTTCGGTGCGCCGGCGGGCGGCTCGGCGACTTGATCCTGCTCATCCACCATCGCCTCGGGGTTTCCATGCTCCCCCTCCTTGTGCACCATCGATGGGTCCAGCTTGACGCGGTGCGTCTCAAACGCCTCCGGCTCTTCCTCCGCGGCCCGAACGGTCACTGAGATCAACGATATGGCCAACAGGACACCCGCCGACATGCCACACAGCCGCCGAAAATTGGATGGTCTCATCTCGCGTCCTTTCTCTACCCATGTCAGGGCGTTGTTGCCGGATCATCGCCGTTGCGTCATACTGACGACCAGTCGCAACAGTTTCATTCTCTGCCCTTCCATACTCTCGCGGGACGATAATGTTAACTTCCACCTTTCTTCCCAACGTGTTTGTGTTGGCGATGGTCAGCGCAATGGTACTCGCGGCCGTTGCACAGGCCGCTTCGCGTCCCACGGAGAATGATGTGCATTCCCATCAGGGCTACCGTGGCGCCTGGTTGAAAAATGAGCACATCGAGGCATTTGTCGCGCTGCAACCAAGCTTCCGCGTGCTTGATGTTCGCCGGCCGGGGGAGAAGTCCCTTTTGGCTGATGAGCATGTGTCCGAGCAAGGCATTCGACTGGCGTTCGCCGAACCGGATCAGGTCCCCACGTCATTCAGCGTGGGCAATCAACCGGCGAAGATATTGGATCAAACGGCCACATCCATCCGCGTTCAACTCGAGCCCGCGTCGGGATTGCGCTATACCGTGAGCGTCACGCTCGATGCGCGGCGTCCGAGCCTCCTGATGGATTGCGCCTTGGAAAACGTAGGAGAGAAATTGCGCCGAGTGGCGCCTTGGGTGGTGGCGGCGTTCGAGCGCAAGGGACAGATGCTCGTCCCCTTTGGCATACAGACACACTCTCGCCGACGGCTGGTGTTGAGCTTCTGGACGGCTTGGCCGCAGCCGGGAGTCCGCTTCGGTTTGGATACGCTGCTGGTTGATACCGCCGCCGCCGGGATTGGCGACGCGTGGAAAATCGGGATCATCACCAACACCGGGTGGGGCGCTTTCATCCGCGATGGTGAAGCGCTGCTCAGCCATGTGCCGTTTGATCCAACGGCAATCTATCCGGAGGATGGCGCGAACATCACCCTCTTTGAAAGCATGATGCCGCCTCTCTGGTGTGAACTGGAGCAGCTTGGTCCGCTGCGGGACCTCAAGCCCGGCCAATCCGCACACATCCTCCAACAATTTTCATTATTCAAGGTCGTGACGCCGGGCAAAGATGAACCGGATGCGTGGCGCGCCGCACTCGAAAAAGCCACGCCGCCGGCCGCCACACAGCCGTCGGTTCGTCCGTAGGCATTATCGGCGTCGTCTGACGAGTTGGCGGGCCGAACCTTCGGGGAACGGGCGCGAGATCGCCAGGCTGTCGGCGTCGATGTACCGCAGCATCGCGTGCGTCCATTCTCCCGCATAATCGACGCCGACGCGCGTGCCCCTGAGAATGCGCGGCGTGCTTCTTGGATCCACCAACACCGACAGGCGCTTG
This sequence comes from uncultured Tepidisphaeraceae bacterium, assembly GCA_964435775.1. Lineage (GTDB taxonomy): Bacteria > Planctomycetota > Phycisphaerae > Tepidisphaerales > Tepidisphaeraceae > CAYTAP01. The sequence goes on along the minus strand of CAYTAP010000059.1, from coordinate 12,336 downwards.
CCGGTCATCGGGACGCCGTTGTCCTTCCGGGTGATCTTCATCGCCCGCGCCAGCTTCCCCGGACCGGACAAATCCGCGTCCCACCCATCCAGCGGCTCGGCCGCCCGGATCAACACCGCCTGCGCATCCCCCACGCCGCCGGCGACGATGTTCAGCATGTCGTACATGCCGTAGATCAAATAGACATACGCCCGGCCGGGGGGACCGAACATGACTTCGGTCCGCGCCGTGCGTCCCTTGGACGAATGCGCGGCCAGATCGTGCGGACCAACGTACGCCTCGGCCTCCACAACACGGGCGCGATACACCCGACGCCCCACCCGACTGACAAGGATCGTTCCAATCATTGCCGGCGCCAGCACCTCGGCCGTGCGATCAAAGAAATGTTGATCCGCAGGGACGTAAACCGATGGGATCGACCCCGTTTCCACTCTACAAACGCCCGTCTCCTGCGTAGAATCCCCGGCTGCGATGTCACGCGTTCTCCTGCTCATCCTCTTTCTGCTCTGGTTGTCGGCCGGCGATGCGGTCCCCCCCCTGGCCAGCCCGGCCATTGAATTGACCCTCTTTTTCGGTGGCTTCATCGCACTCATCCTGATCATGGGCCTCTGGTCGCGGGTCTTAACGCGCCGCTTGTCCAACCGCAATCTGCACGCGGTTTTGCACCGCTTCAACCGTGCGATGGGGATGGCGCGGATGATGATTCCCGTCTGGTTCGCGTTCGGACTCTTCGGGCTTCAGTGGCATCAGATGATCGTCGGACAATTCCCCATGCTCGCGCACTGGCAATCGCTGCTCATGGTGATCGGCATCTCACCGGCCATCGCCGCGTGGATGGGGCTTTGGTGGAGCCAATACCCCGCCGACCGCGCCCTGCGCGAGCAAAACCTGCTCATCCAACTCAACGATGATCTGCCGATCCAAAGCCCGCCCGGATTCGGCAGCTATTTCGCGGCCAATTTTCGCCTGCAGCTTTTGTTCATCCTCGTCCCCATTCTACTCATCATTTTCCTCGGCGACCTCGCGACATTCGCTTTCCATCCGCTCGTGGGCCGAACGGCGACCGAAACCGAGCAGGCGATCATCAACATCGCCGCCGCCGCGGTTGTCTTCATCTTCGCGCCTCAGATTCTTCGCCATGTACTCGACACCAGCCGACTGCCCGACTCGCCGCTGCGAAGCCACCTGATGGACATGTGCCGCCGGCATCGGTTGCGTTATCGCGACATCCTTCTCTGGCGGACGCAAAACAACATGGGCAACGCCGCCGTCGTCGGGATCGTCCCTCAATTGCGATACATTTTATTGTCCGATCTGCTCCTGGAAACGATGAGCGATGAGCAGATCGAGGCGGTTTTCGCGCATGAAATGGGGCATATCGTTCATCGGCACATGATCTGGTACGTCGTATTTTTCGTTGCGATGATCCTCGCGCTGGCCGGCCCGGGCGATCTGGCCGGCAATCAGATTCTTCGCATCCTGAATGATTGGTTCCCCTCCCGGGACGGCGCAGCGCCATCGGTTGCGATGCAGTTGGCGCCCCTGCTGCTCCTCAGCCTCGGAGTCACGGCGTTCCTGATTGTCTTTGGCTATTTGTCGAGGCACTTTGAACGGCAGGCGGATGTGTTCGCGGCCAGGACAGTCGAGCAATCAATGGCTCTGCAAACCGTGCCTCACGCAGACCGTGATGCGACGGCTGCAGCGGCCGACAATTCGCCCGCCGCCTGCGTGGGTCCGCAAGGGGCGGCGTTGCTCGCCAGCGCGCTCGAACGGGTGGCGCAAATCAACAACATCCCCACCGCCGCGCGAAGCTGGTGTCATGGCAGCATCGCCAAACGGATGAACTATGTGCTGCATCTTTCCCGCGATCCCCGTCGAACCGGGCAGTTTGATCGGACCATGATCCGCATCTACACGACCCTCGTCGCGGCCTGCGCGGCGTGCGTCGCGTATGTCCTGTTCATTCACCCATAGCTTCAGGCGCCCGCTGCATCTTTCGCCAGTGAACCGCTTGGCCGACATCATCGCCTGACATCGTGTTGACGCCTTTTGAGAAGAAGCCCCGCCATCGGCAACAGCAGCGCGCCCGTCGTTGGCTCGGGCACGGCCTGGATGCCCTGCATCCACGCCGCCGCAATCTTGTCGTAGCCGCCCTGATTGGGATGGAGCTGATCGTCGCCCAAGTCCGCGACCGTCAGATGGCTGTACACGTCCAGGAAAGTAACATTTTCCCCCAATGCGTGATGCGCCTGTACTGTTGTCTTTACTCCGGCATTGAAGACCGGAACCAGCGGCCCGGCTTGCAAGATGGCTGGATTGGGACCGATCGGCGGAATGCTGGCAACGATCAGATGGGCGTCAGGACGCAGACCGGTGGTCTTGTTGGAGATGTGAGTAATTAACGTACTGAGCCGGTTAATTGAATCCTGAACATCATCCGCGGTCCCCGTGGCCACATCGTTGGTGCCGATCATCAGCAGAATGTAATTCGGGTTCTCCTTGCCGGGACCGATGTAATCGGCGAGATGATCGTCGATCCCGTCCCGACCACGAATCGCGGAAATGGTGAAGCCGGAATGCCCCTCGTAGTGTGCGTTGCCGGACTGAATCAGCGAGGCCGTGTGCGTATCGACGACGGACCCGACGAATTGAAAAGTGTAGCCAGCCGCCTTCAGCGAATTGGCCAGCGGCTCGCGGTAGCCACCCCATGTACCCGCACCCTGGGTGATGGAATCGCCCAACGGCATGATCTTGCCCAAGTTGCCTCCCGCCAGCGCCGGCCCACCAGCCAAAACAACGCTCAAGCACATCACAATGGCCCCTGAACGACAAATAGAGGACAGAGCACGCATCTTCACTCCTAAAGTTGAATGTCGAGTCCAAAGGAAACAACGAACACCAATCATCCGGAACGCCGAGAGGCATGTCATTTCGACACAATTATAACGTTCCAATTTTGAGGTGGTTGTAGCATACGCATGGCCATTGGACGGGTCAAGATCAATCCCTGCGACAACAGCACAAGAAATGCCCCTTGTCCTCCCACGACATTTTTTTGTGCAATTTAATCGTGCGGGACGACTTCCGTTGGAATGAATGGAACCTGAACCATGCCATGAAGCATGGCTTGACGCCCCTTGAAGCAGAGCTGCATTGTGCGCAACGCGAGAAAGCCCTACCCGCGTGACATCGAAAATGGCAAGTGGTTGGTGGAAGGACGTGACCAGGGCGGCCGTTTCGTGCGTGTGATCTTTCTGGTGGATGGCGATGATTCGATCTACATCATCCACGCGATGCCGATGACCGTCAGGCGTCGGCGCTCGGGTCGATGATTCTCGTCATTCTTTTGGATTTCAAGGTGTATCATGCGAAAAAAACAATCCCCTGTTGAGAAGTGGCTGGCCTTGAGTGAAGAGGAAAGGCAGGCCGAACTTACTCGTTTTGAGCAGTTGCCGCTTGGCCCCGATGGCTTGCCCGGCAAG
>CAYTAP010000059.1:7387-8844 GCA_964435775.1 uncultured Tepidisphaeraceae bacterium | reverse complement strand
AAGCGAGGCCGGCCCACGGTGGGCAAGGGCGCCAAGCGGGTTCCCGTGAGCATCGAGAAAGGCTTGCTGGCCGAGGCCGAGGCCGACGCCTACGCGAAGCGTCACAAGCTCAAACGCTCGCAGATGGTCGCTGAGGGGCTGCGGCTGGTCATGAAGGCAGGATGATCCGGATCAAGTTTTGCAGGGGCCGCACCCCGTGCGGCCCGATTCGTCGAAAGCGAACCAAACCGCCGGGAGGCGTCCCCGGCAAAAAAAGGGCCGCAGGGGCCTGCGGACCCTTTCACGGGATTACGATGAATACGATGCTCCCCTCCAAACGGCATCAGCCAGCGAAGTTCGCTGGCTGATGGCTCTGGATGAGCGTACGAAGTCTTTTGAGGGCGTATGGGTGGCTCGACGGCCATTGGCAAATGCGATGGCCGCCGGGGATCAATCCCATGCGAGGCTACGCGTTCGCCGCGCGGCGCTTTCGCTTCAACATGCCCAGAGCACCCAGACCCACCAGAACGGCCACGCTGGCCGGCTCGGGGACGACGGTCAGGGTACCGGCTCCGCCGTTGGATATCTTGATCAAGTCGCTGCCATAGGTGGTGGCCAGATTAGAGAAGGTGTAGGTTCCCGCCGCCAGCGCATTGCCGTCGATGGTGGCCGCATTGAAGGTCAGGTCGAGGCCACTCTGGTTGACAAGCAAGGCCCCGTTGTGGCTGGCACCGCTGCCGCCATCGGACACCAGCGTCAGGCTGTTGGCGGTGGCGTCGTAATCAAAGTCCAGCGAACCGTCCTCGTGTACCGTGAAGTCGCCGCTGCCCAGCGAGCCGTTGCCGGACCCTTTCAGGTTCGCCTGTATATTCCACCCGCCGGCGTAGGCGTTGTTTGAACTGGTGATCTCAACCAGCCCATCATCTGCTCCGCTCGATCCGCCGTAGATGACGATCGCCGGTCCCGCGCTTCCAGTGATCGAGGCACCGATCTTGAGGACACGGTCTGATTTGCCGCTCCATAATCTCACATTGCCGCTGCTGCCGGAGATCGTGATACTGCCGCCAAGGGTTATGGTGCTGCCGTTGGCGTAATTGGTGATGGAAGGACCGTTGCCGCTTCCCGCGACAAGAGTCAGATTGTTAATGGTCTGGGTACCGGTGGTATTGTCCGGAACCTTAAGTCCCAACGCGGAGCTACTTGAGGTAAACGTCAGCGAATCACCCGCGAAGGTGCTATTGTTCGTAACTGGCGATCGCGGGATGAACCCGGGGTTCACATAATCATTACCCGCTGTCGGTGTCCCAGAGGGATTCCAGGTCGCTGCTGTATTCCAACTTTCGCTACTGCTGTTGTCCTGTTTCTGCGTAATCGTGGCTGCCGACGCGTCGACCGCCCAGGCGCCGCAGGCGATCACCGCCAGCCCCATCGCGATTTGTCCACTTCGTTTGATCGTTCCCATTGGAATGCCTCCTAAA
>CAYTAP010000059.1:0-7377 GCA_964435775.1 uncultured Tepidisphaeraceae bacterium | reverse complement strand
GCCCCCCTTGAAATGGCCAATAAAAAAGAAAAAAGGGGCAATGCAAATATCCCTGGGCGCAATTAAGTGCGCCTGCTGATCGTGGTCCGGCAAATCAAAAACCACCCGCCTGGCCATCGGCTGACCGCTGACATGCCCTCATAAGCCAAGGACAAACGGCACATTCTTCCGAAAAATCCGCGATAGGGTAATAATACCCACATCATTTCGGTATTTGCCTTTGGTTATCTACAATACAAAACACGCGGCGTCAATAAAAATATGCTCATCATTATTCCAGTTTCGGTCTCGAGGACGAACGGTCGGCGTGTTCGTGGTGCTCAATCCACCATTAAAACTCCCCCGTCGTGTGACGGGGGAGCGGCAAGGGACGGATCTTGGCCAAAATGGCGGGCTGTCGGCAAGTCTGCCCGCGGGCTTACGCGTTCGCCGCGCGGCGCTTTCGCTTCAACATGCCCAGAGCACCCAGCCCCACCAGAACGGCCACGCTGGCCGGCTCGGGGACGACGGTCAGGGTGCCGGTTCCGCCGTTGGATATCTTGATCAAGCCGGTGCCATAGGTGGTGGCCAGATCAGAGAAGGTGTAGGTTCCCGCCGCCAGCGCATTGCCGCCGATGGTGGCCGCATTGAAAGTCAGGTCGAGGCCACTTTGATTGACCAGTAAGGCCCCGGTGCTGCCAAGCAGCGTCAGGCTGTTGGCGGTGGCGTCGTAATCAAAGTCCAGCGAACCGCCCGCGTTCACCGTGAAGTCGCCGCTGCCGAGCGAGCCGTCCGCAATGCCTTCGAGGATGCCACTCACGCTCCACGCGCCGGTGAAGGCGTTGCCTGAACTGGAGATTTTCACCTGCCCGCCAGAGGCGGCGTGAATGTTGATCGTCTGACCGACGGTTCCGGTAATTGGTGCGCTGACCGTGATATTGCGGTTTGATTGATTGGCATTGATGGTTACATTGCCGGTGCCACTGATCGCCATGCTACCGGCGAGGGTGACTTTGCCTGCATTCAGATAATTGACAATGGTAGCCCCTGACCCCGACCCTGCAACGAGGGTCAGGTTGTTGGCCGCCTGCGTGGTTGCCTTCAGCGCAAGCGTGCCGGAGGAACCAATGGTCAGCGAACCGCCGCTGAAGGTACTACTTGAAACCTCTTTGGTCCGCAGGACATACGAGCTATTTAAGTAATCCGAACCGGCGCTCGGAGTATGGCCATCCGACCAATCCGATCCGAGGTTCCAGTCATTGGAGTCGCGCTTCAAGGTGATCGTAGCCGCCGACGCATCGACCGCCCATGCGCCGCAGGCGATCACCGCCAGCCCCATCGCGATTTGTCCTCTTCGTTTGAGCGTTCCCATTAAGATTCCTCCTCAAAATGAAAAAAGAAAGGTGAAAACATCCCTTGGCGCAATTAAATGCGCCTGTTGATCGTAGTCCGGCAAATCAAAAATCATCCGCTTGGCCATCGACTGGCCATCGACATGCCCTCATAAGTGAAGGGAAGAAGGCACATCCTTCCAAAAAATCCGAGGTGGGATAATAATATCCACATCGTTTCGTAATTTTCTAGTATTTATGTACAACACAAAATTAAGACTGTCAATAAAAAATGTTTCTTCTTTTCCCAGAATCAGATGTGTTTGCCCCGCCGTCGGTTCGGAGCCAACGCAGCGGCCAATCATTGGCGATCAAATTGTTCAATCACCCGTCACTGGCCTGCCCATTTCCACGAGCCAGCGGTGGTGGGATCGCACGGCCGACCAGAAGCCTTGGTGCGCCGAGTATTTCACGCCGAACTCCTGGCACGCATCCTCCACCACTTTCGACAGCGCCGGGTAATGAATATGACAGATCCTGGCGAACAGGTGATGCTCCACCTGGAAGTTCAAGCCCCCCAGAAACCAGCACAGGAAGCGGTTGCCGCGGGCGAAGTCGACGGTGGTCTGTAATTGATGGACCGCCCATTCCGTGGGCATGCGCTCGTCGCCGGCGTCGTTGGTGACGGGCATGGGAAAGTCGGCCTCCTCCACGCAGTGGGCAAGTTGGAATACCACACTGAGGACCACGCCACTGACGCATGCGGCGATCGCATAAACACCCAGCACCGCCCACCATGGATGCAGGAGCATGGGAACTCCAAAGGCGAGGGAGAAAAAGATGACCTTGCCCACAATGAACACCGCGAGATCACGGCCTTTGGGGCGGGGAATCTTGTTGGGTCCGATCCGGCCGACCCAGACATTGTGAAAATCGTCGAACAAGTGCCACTTGATCGCCAAAAGCCCGTAGAGAAGCCAGAGATAGACCCCCTGAAGGCGATGGAATCGATAGCGCGGCTGATGCGGCGACAATCGGCCGAGCGCGCCAACATTGATATCGTCATCATGCCCATCGACATTGGGGAATGTGTGATGGATTGTATTGTGCTTCCAATCCCAGAGATAGGAACTGCCGCCGACGAGATCGAGTGACAGGGCCATGACGCGGTTGATCCAGGGGTGATCGGAATAGGCATTGTGCCCGCCATCATGCTGGATGTTGAACCCGACCGCCGCCATGGCGATCCCCAGAATGGCGGCCAGCGGAACCACCAGCCACCAACTGCTCACCACGAACATGAGCAGAAGATACGCGGCGATGAACCACGCCATGATCGTGGCGGTTTTGAAATACATGCCCGGACAATCGCGGCGTTTATAGCCGGTTTTCTCAAAATAGGCGTCAACCCGCCTTCGCAATTCATGGATGAAGGCGTTGCTTCCGCTGAACTTGAGGCGATTCGATCTACCTTCGGCGGCTTTGAGAGGAAGCGCGGGCGTGGAGGGAATCGCCTGTGCAGGCATCGCGGTGTCCCCGGCGGAGGTTGAATCGGCGGCTGAGGTCATGATTTCCGTTTCTCCAATCGCATCCCGCGCATGCGAGGTTGTCCGAGGCAGAGGGCTTTTGTTCAGGGATTGAACAATGCTGGCGAGGCGGGTCATCACAAAGGACGGCGATGAACCGGACAATAGAGTACGATTTCAAAAAGTCCAGTTCGCGCCCAACAGTACCTGCTGACGGGCGTGCATACAATGTGACTGATTGGCGCGCCGCCGTAGACCGCAGGGGCGAAGGAGTCACGGAGGGCCTCCGCGCCCGACGACGCGGTTTCATGTGTGGATCTGGCGAAGCAATTCCTGTTGCGCGCATGGCGCGGCGGCCAGGAAGGGCGTCTTGGCGCCCACATAGCCTTCCAAGTTGAACGGAAACAAATCGCGTCCATTGAGATCGGTCAACAGCCCGCCGGCTTCAAGGATAACCGCCGCCGGAGCGGCGACATCCCAGAGTTTGCCGTTCACCGTGATCGCGCCATGCGCCACACCGGCCGCCACCTGCACGGCTTCGAGCGCGGCGCTGCCGAGCATGCGAATCTTCCAATTGGTCTGGCCAATCCAGCGCTGGGCGAACTCGGGGCAATTCCCCTGCTTGTCGATCAGGTTGCTGGTCAGCATCAATACCGACGAGTCGCTCATCGGCGTGTTCAGCGCCTTCAGGCGGCTACTCCCCCGCCAGGCGCCTTCACCGCTGGCGGCGGCATAGGCCTCGTCGCGCATCACATCGTACACGACGCCGAGAATTGGTCGCCCGCGTTCGAGCAACCCAATGCAGACGGCGAAATTGCCCAGACCTGAGATGAAATTGTTCGTGCCGTCGATCGGATCGATCACCCAGACGCGCCCCATCGGATCGGGGCATTCGAAGGTGATGGCGTCGCCGGTTTCGTTCTCCTCGCCGATGATTCCGTCACGGGCGAATCGCTTGTTCAGCGCCGCGACGATGAGGCGCTGGCTGGCGCGGTCGGCTTCGGTGACGGCCTCGGCGGTGGTGGCGATGTGGGTCTTGGTCAGGCGTTCGACTCGCCCGTACTGCTCGCGCACGCTCCGCCCCGCCTCGCGCGCCAGTTCCACCGCAAATTGCAACTCCATGGATAAGGACATGGGCGTAGACTACCGCCGGAGCGGGTTGGACGAAAGTGGACCAATGCGGCGAGGTGATGGATTTTTGATTTTTGATTTTGGATTGTGGATTGCGAAAGCCGGCGAACGCGCTTTCGTCTTCAATCGAAAATCGCAAATCAAAAATCGAAAATAACCAGGCATGCCGCCATGTCGCGATGCGCTACCCCCCTTACCCGTCGTTGCAATGTGGAAATGCGCCCATTAGACTGCCCCGACGCATGAAATCCGACAGACCCATCGAACCGCAGCGCAACGAACCGGCCGACGACGGATTGGAGGGGCTGGCCGCGTGGTGGCGAAAAAACGGCTCACGCACGCTGATCGTCGTGATCGCGGTCGTGCTGGTCTCTGTGCTCATTTATCAGTGGCAGGCCGGCAAGCGGGAACGCGAAGTGACGGCGCAATCGGATCTGGCGACGGCGCGCTACGCGATCGATGAATTGCAGCAACTGAGCCTGCGGATGATGAACTCCGAGGCGCAGGAACAGGTGGCCACGCTTCGCAAGCAGTATGCCGATGACGCCCGACAGGCGATCTCGCTGGCGATCAAGAACACCAAGTCACCATCGCTGGCCGCCGAGGCGTCGGTGACGCTGGGGGATTTGAACTGGCTGCTGGCGAGCCTCCCCGACCTTCCCGGCGCGACAACGCGGGAATCCCTCCGCATGCCCCAACCGTCGAGCGTCTACCTCGACCAGGCCGCCAAGGCGTATCAGGAGGTCATCGCCCAGCATCCCGGCGAGCAGTTGTCGGTGGCCAGCGCGTATTTCGGTCTGGCGGCGATCTCTGAAAATCGCAAGGATTGGGCCCAGGCGAAAAAGGATTACGAGACGATCAAGGCGCTGCCCGACGTTCGCCCGGGGTTTGCCCAAAGCGCCGAGGCGCGGCTGACGCTCCTGGCCAAGCTGGAGGAGCCGACGTACCTGGCGACCCCGGCGACGCTGCCCGTGGCGACGACGGAGGAGGGCGAGCCTTCAGCGACGACCCGATCCACCACGCAGGCGGCACCGGCAACGACACAATCCGCGTCCTCGCCCAGCGGGCAGTGATCCCGCATGGCTCGATCCATTCACCGCACCCACCGAAAGAAGACCCCCTCCCTGCCCTCCCCCGTTGTGTACAACGGGGGAGGGAGTAGTATCGCGGCTGTCGGCGCGTGGTTCATGACGGATGGGCATGATAAGCATCAGGGGTGATTCGAAGGCCGTCGTAAATCCGACCCCCTCTCCCGGTACTCCGGGGGAGGGTTGGGGAGGGGGTCTTGCTTTCCGACGCGACCAGGCGCGTGATTCACGCTGGATTCGTATGAGAACAACCGGAGAAGGGAGGAAGACAACCCGTCCTTCACCAAGGGCGCGAGCCGTTGTTCACCTCAGCCTTGCGACCCGTTCATCATCTCCATCGCCAGCTTTGCGACGTTCATTGATGCGCCGGGGTGATCGAGCGATTGGATGAGCTCGTGGAGGCGACTTCGTTGCTCCTCAAGCTTCTCGGGATGGGCCAAAAGATCGAGCGCCTCTTTGGCAACCGGCTCATTCGATCCATACCAGGGGATGAACTCCGGAACGATCCGCCTGCCCGGTCCGGCCAGGAGGTTGACCAGCGAATAGGTTCGTGTCTTGACGATCCATCGCCCGATCAAATGCCAGAGGATCCGGTTGCCGCGATAGACGACAATCATCGGAACGCCATGCCCGGCGATGTGGAGCGTGCTCGTGCCGCTCTTGGTGATGCACAGATCGCAGCGGGGGACCAGCCGATCAAAGCCATCAAGCTGCCTGGTGATTCTCGCCGCCAGCGCCCGCTCGGGCGGCTTGCCGTAGGCGTATCGCCCGATCCACCGTTCAACGATCGGGTGCGTCGCGGGCGTGGTCGGGATCATGAATGTGGCGTCGGGATACGCCTTGAGAATCCGCCCGGCGACATCCAGCAGGTGGGGAAAGTTCTGGATCGCCTCGACGCGACGAGACCCCGGCACCAGGCCGATCACCGGGGGATGCGCCGGATACCGCGCATCGACGTTTTCCCCCCGTCCGGCGGGGAGTTCATCAAACAAGGGATGCCCCACGAACGTCGCCCGCACGCCGTGCTCCTTCAGATACTTTTCCTCAAACGGCAATATGCACGCGACGCGATCGACCGCGTCGCGGAGCTTGTGCATCCGCCCTTCGCGGGAGGCCCACAATTGCGGGGCGATGTAATACAACACCGGAATCCCACGCTCCCGGGCCGCCTTGGCGAAATGAAAGTTCATCGCGAACGAATCGACGCAAATCTGCAAATCCGGCGGCGTGGCGTCGAAATACTGCTTGGTCCGCTTGAGCAGCCGCGACATCTCCATCGCCCGCAAGGCCGCCCGCCAGCTCATCGCGGCGCGGCTGGTCGTCTCCTGATGAAGCACCGCCCCCGCCTGGCGCATGAGCGGCCCGCCGAGCCCTTCGATCCGAATGTCCGGATCAAGCTCGCGCAGACTGCGGACAAGCTGCGCGGCGTGCTGATCGCCGCTCACTTCCGCCACCGTGATGAAAACCCGCTTGGGCATGGGGGGCATGCTGTCCTGTCGTGTTCCTACGCGGGGCAAGCGCCCCAAGTCAGCACCAATTGGCCGGGGCGCTGATTTTCGATTTTCGATTTTTGATTGTTGATTTTCGATTGAAGGCACGGACACGCACTCCGCCTCTTCAATCGACAATCAAAAATCGCAAATCAAAAATCCCCTCCTCCGCTCGACGGCGGATTGACCGGCCAATCGGCGGCATCCCGCACCGCCTCGACCTGCTTGCGCGTGAACTTCCGTCCTTCGTTGATTCCCGGACAGCGCCGCCCCGAATCATCCCACCGCTTGCGGCTGACGAGGTTCTCCGGCCAGAACGGCCACGTCCGGCATTGCAGCGGCCGGGCTTCGTATATCGAACACTTCTTGATCGGCACGGGCACGCGATCGAGCTGCCCATCCGGTCCGGGTTTGGGCTTGGGCATCTTCTGTGCTTTCAGGAAGATGCAATCGTACGTTCCTTCGCGGTTCCGCCGCTCCTTCAGGCTGAACTTCCCATCGACCTTGCGGCAATACTTCTCGACAACTGTTTCCGGCGACAGCTTCAGATGCGCCGCCAGGCGCTCGATCTCCTCGATGCTGATCCACACATACCCCGGCCCGCCGGTGCAGCAGTTGCCGCACTCGGTGCAGGTGAAGTGGAGCCCCCTGGCGTACCAGGGCGATTTCTTCGCTGATTCGTCGGCGAGGACCTTAAGCTTCATGACGGGGGATAGTCTATCCGGGAATGGGGGAGGTGTCAGTGGTCCGTTGTCGGTTGTCCAGGTCTTTCAATTCTCTCTGTAGGGGCGGCTTCAGCCGCCGTCTTCCTCTAAAACGGCGGCTGAAGCCG
>CAYTAP010000058.1:0-23791 GCA_964435775.1 uncultured Tepidisphaeraceae bacterium | reverse complement strand
GCTCGCCGGTGCGGCCGTCGCGGAGCTGAATCTTCCCGCCCCACGGCATTTGCACGTCCAGTTCACGGTCGCCAATCGGCTCGTGCGCCTTTTCGCGCGCCTTGCGGCGTTCCTTCACCGTCTTGTTCGCTTCTTCAATCGCCGCGTGAATCTCGCCTTCCGTCGCGCCGTCAAACACAGGCGTCACTGACTGGAAGCCGAGCACCGCCGCCGCCCAGCCCAGGTGCGTCTCGAGAATCTGCCCGACGTTCATGCGGCTCGGCACGCCCAGCGGGTTGAGCATGATCTCCACCGGCGTCCCGTCCTCCAGGAACGGCATGTCCTCTTCCGGGACGATGCGGGCGATGACGCCCTTGTTCCCGTGCCGACCGGCCATCTTGTCGCCGACGCTCAGGGCGCGCTTCGTCGCGACATACACCTTGACCATTTCGAGCACGCCCGACGGCAGCTCGTCGCCGCGCTTCATGTGCTCCATCCGCCGCGTCTTTTCCTTCAACACCGCCTGAACGCGCGGCCAGAAACGCTGATACGTGTTGTCCGCCTGCTCCTTGGCGGCTTTGCTTCCCTTCACCCAGTCGATGCTGAACCCTTCGATCTGCTCCAGGATGACGTCCGCGATTTCGCTTTGGCCGACCTTCTGCCGCGTGCCCGGGTCCACCATCTGCGAACCGGCCACCTCGTTGATCTCATCGATCATCTGCTTGAAGATCTCGATCGCCTTGGCGTCCATCTCCTTTTCATACGCCTCGATGTCCTTCTTCATCGCCTTCTTCTGCTCGTCGCTCATGTGCATGCGACGGCTGAAACGCTGGGTCTTGATGACGACGCCCTCTTCGCCGGCGGGCATTTCCAGCGAGTCGTTCTTCACGTCCTCGCCGGCCCGGCCGAAAATCGCGTGCAACAGCTTTTCCTCAGGCGTCAATTCGCTCTTGCTCTTGGGCGCCACCTTGCCGACCAGGATGTCCGACGGACCCACCCGCGTTCCCACGCGGACGATGCCGTTCTCATCCAGATTCGCCAGGGCGCGCTCGCTCACGTTGGGAATGTCCCGCGTGAACTCCTCGCGACCGAGCTTGGTTTCACGGATTTCAACGTCGTATTCCTCAATGTGGATCGACGTGAAAATGTCCTCCTTCACCAGCCTCTGGCTGATGACGATGGCGTCCTCGAAGTTGTAGCCGTCGAAGGTCATGAACGCGACGAGCACGTTGCGACCCAGCGCCAACTCGCCCTGGTGCGTCGCGGCGCCGTCGGCCAGCACCTGCCCCTTCTTGACCCGCTGTCCCTTCTTGACGATCGGCTTCTGGTTCTGGCAGGTCCGCTCGTTGAGACCGACGAACTTGCGGAACACATATTCATCCGCGTTGTCGATCAGAATGCGCGACGAATCCACCGCCGTCACCACGCCGCCCCGCTCGGCCCGCACGACCATCCCGCTGTTCTGCGCCACCGGCTTTTCCAAACCGGTCGAAACGACCGGCGGATCGGTCCGCAAAAGTGGAACCGCCTGCCGCTGCATGTTCGATCCCATCAAGGCGCGGTTGGCGTCGTCATGTTCCAAAAACGGAATCAACGCCGCTGACACCGACACCGTCTGCCGCGGGCTGATGTCGATGTACTGCACCTCTTTGCTCGGCACCGTCGCCAGATCGCCCTGCACGCGCGCCAGGACCAGCCCCTTTTTCAGGCTCCCATCCTTCTCCACCGCGTCCGGCGGCGCGAGCACCGACTTCATCTCCTCGTCGGCCCGCAGATACTTGTGGGCGCCGTTGACGCTTCCATCCTTCACGACGCGATACGGCGTCGTCAGGAACCCGTAATCGTCTATGTCGCTGTAAATCGCCAGCGACGCGATCAGACCGATGTTCGTGCCTTCAGGCGTTTCAATCGGACAGATCCGCCCGTAGTGCGAGATGTGAACGTCGCGCACCTCGAAGCCGGCGCGTTTGCGGTTCAACCCGCCCGGCCCCAGCGCGCTCAAACGACGTTCGTGCGTCAACTGACTCAGCGGGTTCGTCTGGTCCACCACCTGCGACAGCTCGCCGCGACCGAAGAAGAAATCAATCGAGCTGCTGATGCTCTTGGAGTTGACCAGCTCCGCGATGCGTCCGATTTCGTTCGGATCCTTCAGGCTCATCCGCTCCTGCACCGTTCGGCGAAGCTTCAAAAAGCCCTTGCGCATTTCATCAGCGCCGAGCTCGTCAATCGTCCGCAGCCGGCGATTGCCCAGGTGGTCGATGTCGTCGATGTATCCTTCGCCGCTGCGCAGCTTGAACATGTACTTAAGGCTGTTGACCAGATCCTCGCTGCGGAGGGTCATGACCGTTTCCGGAACGTTCTGGTCGAACTTCCGGTTGATTCGGAATCGCCCCACCCGGCCGAGTCGGTAACGATTCTCATCAAAGAACTTTTCATTGAACAGCGTCACCGCCTTGTCGATCTGCGGCGGGTTCCCCGGACGCAGCCGCGCGTAAATTCGCAGCAGCGCATCCTCGTGGCTCGTCGAACTGTCCTCCGCCAGCGTGTTGAGGATGAGCGGATCGACGACCTTCGTCACCACCTCCACCGTCTTCATCCCCGACGCCTGAATCTTGTTCAGCGCCTCGGCGATCTGCGCCCCGGCCTTGACCAGCTCCTCCCCGCTCTCGGCGTCGATGATCGACGAGGCCGCGTAATAGGACGGCTGGAGTTGTGCCGCCTTCACCGCTTCAACCGTGTAAAACTCGCGGATGATCGCTTCGCTCGTGCTGTACTTGGCATCCAGCGCCCGCAGGAATGTCGTCGCCGGCAGCTTGCTGCTCTGGTCGATTCGAACCGCCAGCGCATCCTTCTTGGTCACCGAACACTCGATCCAGCTTCCACGCTCGGGAATCACGCGGCAGCCGTGCAACGGGCGGTCCCCCTCCTGCACTTCCACCAGGAAATCCACGCCCGGCGAACGGTGCAACTGGTTGACGATCACACGCTCGGCGCCGTTGATGATGAACTCACCCCCGCCGATCATGATCGGAATCTCGCCGAGGTAGATGGAATCCTCCATCACCTCATCCTTGTCCTTGCGCACGAACCGCACCTGGATTCGAAACGGCATGCCATAGGTCAGCCGCAGCGCCCGGCATTCGTCGGTCGTGTACCGCGGCTCGGCCAGTTCGTACGAGATGTACTCCAGCCGCAGGTTCCCGTCGTAGCTTTCAATCGGGAACACCTCGCGGAGCAAACCTTCCAGGCCTTCGTTCTTGCGCTTGGCCGGGTCCACCTCCTTCTGGAGGAAGCGCTGATACGATTCGATCTGCACATCGATCAAATTGGGAATCGGCAGCGCGTCGCCGCGTTTGCTGAAATCACGCACTTCTTGAATCTGCATCAGAATATTCCTTGTGTTTCGTTGCCGTTCGACGACCAACGCCTTGGTATTTCCCCGCCCCGCATGTCAACGTTCACGCTCTTGGCCCCCATGAATGTCTCTCAAACCAATCTTGAATGCTTCAGTTCGGAGCGACAACGCATCAGCGGATGTACGAGCTTTTATCGTTCGGGAATCCTGTTCCCCCCGCTGTCGCCGGATCAGGCGATAAAATTAGCCGCCTTCCATAACAGTAAAGCGGCCTTTTCGGCCGGGTCCACGCTTTTGCGAACCCGGCGATCCTAATCCTGATATATTCACGCCTCCAAAATCAGGGTCGCTTCATCAGCGCAAAAACAAAACTGGAGCTTTCCCGGCTTTTCAGTCAGGACAGTTCCTTGCGACTCCCGAAGTTGTTATTGGTTCGATGATCCAATCCGCCAGTGCCACTATAGGCATGACACTTTGCCGTGTCAAGACTATTGCCCTTGACATTATTGGTATTTGGTTTAAGCGCCGCCAATGCCCGCTTCCCGCGAGAATCGCCGCAGGTCAGACGAAAACCACCTGTTTTTGGGGATGATTTACAGATTCCCCGCCTGTGCGCTTTGCGACGTCCCACTGCTCTGGGGAGTCGGCTCCGCAGCCTCGCCGTCGGTGTCATCAGCATCCACCGTGACCGACCGCAGCACATCCGCCGCCGAGCTTTGACGCCCCACCGCGGCCGGCGGCGCTTTCTTCGCACGCTCCTTCTTGACGCGCGGCTTGTGGACCGCCCGCTCCGGCGACAGCTCCTCGGGAATGAACAGGATTCGCTGGCAGCTCGGACAAAACACCAGCTCATCCCGCGTATGCAGACGGTTGTACACATCAACGACCAGCGACAAATGGCAGGCGCTGCAGTTGTATTCCTCGGCACGCTCATCCGGCTTGCCCAGCGCCGACATCGCCTCCCCATCGAATCGATCCGCCAATCGTTCAAATTGGCTCAGCGCGCTGGGCGGAACGGCATTGGCCGCCTCGTCACGAATCGGCGTCAATGCGTCGATCTCGCCCTGCAACTCCGCGATGCGCCCCCCAATCTCCTCTTTCATCCCCTGAAGCTTTTTCTCCTCGGTCTCCACGAGCGCGACAAGGTCCGACGACAGCTTCTGGCCATGCTCAACGGCTTCCATCTCCTTCAGAAGCTCCTCCTCCACCTTGTTGCGATCCACCTTTTCGGTGTTGATCCCGATGAGCAGCGCCTGGTATTCCTTGTTGTGCGTGGTCATCTGCTGCTGGTTGCGCAGCTTTTCGATATGTTCATCCCGCGCCTTCAAATCCACCTCCAGCGAGCTGGAATGAACCTGGCTTTCCTTCAATTCGGACTGGGCCTGTTGCAACTTTTCGCGCAAATCCCTTACCCGGCGTTCCTGGATGCGCACATTGCGGGTGGCCGAGTCCATGCGCTCCCTGGCGGCGCGCAGCTGTTGATCCGCCTTGGACAAACGGACCAGAGCAACATTCGTCGGACCCATCGATGATGACCTTTTACGAGTGACCCCCACTGGTACAATTCAAATACTATGGCGATTCGCCTCCAGTTGGAAGCGCCGCGTGAAGAATCTTTTGACAAATCCGCGTCAGGCCGCACGATGATCGCCCGAACCATGCACGGAAATTCGAGTGACACCCTTTTTCAGCGCTGCGAAAAATCCACTCTTTCACATATCCTCCGAGGCTGAAGAGCAGGCGGATCGTGCCGTCGGCAGCACCCCAACTGGAGACACCATGTCACGAATCGATGAAGCAAAGGATGCGGGAGCGAAACCGTCGCCGGCCGAACAGGTCAGGGAGGCGGCGTCCGAGATCGGCCGCAAACTTCGCGACGCCGGCGCGCAGGTCCGCGAGGCGGCGTCGCAAAAATATGAGGATTTGCGCAATCAGGCTTCCGAATACTGCGAACAAGGCCGCGAACGCGCCGAACAATGGGAGCAAAACATCGAGAGCTATGTGCGTGAAAAGCCCGTCAAAGCGCTGCTTCTGGCGGCCGGCGTCGGATTCCTGATCGGCGCGATCTGGAAGCGCCACTGAACAGCGCTGTTCATCCCCTCCTCCTGGACAATCGGACGATGGCGAATCCCACGGAACGCGAACAACCATCCGCCTCTTGGGCGGCGACCGCCGCGCCGGAGCAGCCGGACGCAACCAACGCCGCCGGCAACCGCGCCCCGGAATCGCCAACCGATGCCTTCCGAGCCGCCGCCCTGCTGTTTTCAGAGCTGAAAGCCTACTTCGGCTATTACGTTCGCGCCCGTCTGCATGCGATCAAACTCACGGCGCGAACCGCAGGCGTCTATGCCGTCCTCGCCATCGTCGGCGGCATCGTTGGCGCAACGGCCATCGTCGTGGCAACCGTCCTCCTCATCACCGGCTTGTGCAATCTTCTCAATTATCTGTTCCTGTTCATCGCCGTCTGGCTTGTCCCCTGGGCGGGCCAGCTTGTCACAGCGCTCTTGCTGCTTGGAGGAGGCGCGGGCGTCGGATGGCTGATCCTGCACCGCATGTTCGAGGCATCGCGCCGCCGCACCGTGGAGCAGGATGAGCGGGAACGCCACCAGCAATGGAGCAAGTTCGGACACGACGTCCACGACAGGGCAAAACATGGCTGACCAATTAAGCGAGTCCGAATACGTCGCCGAGCAGATCGCCGAAGCACAGGTGGCGATGCGCCGCGTCGCCGCCGACCTCACCCGTCAACTGGGCAAGGGGATCGACCCCAGGCAATGGGCCAAAGCGCATCCCTGGTACAGCGTGGCGGGCGCTGCCGTTGCCGGCTTCGCCGCCGCCTCGGCGGCCGTCCCCAGCAAGGAAGAACAAGCCCGCAGACGGCTGGCAGCGATCGAACGCGCCCTTCACCCGCGCGTCAGCGAGCCGAAAGCCGAGGGCGATTCTGACAAATCCCGCGCGGGCTTCATGGGCCCCATCGTCAAGGACCTCATCGGTATCCTTCGACCCGTCCTCATGAGCGCGATCTCAGCCGGCCTGTCGGCCGTGACGGCCGCCCCTGATCTGGATGACCCTGACGAGGACCACGACGCCGAGCATGGGCAACCCCCTCCCCTCGCGCATACCTAGCGCGCTGTCCACTTTGGTGTAGCGTACCCAAGGAGCCGCGCACGCAGTAAGCGGTTGCGTGATGCCACAAAAACCGCTTACTGCGTGCGCGGCTCCTTGGGCCACCGACGGGTGAGCCCGTATATCAGGCACGCCTTGCCGCATTTACCACGTTTTGATCGGTCCCGCCTGTTGCGCACCCTGTTTTCTCTTGGTCGTCGGAGATAATCGCTGTAGCGTGCGAAGTGAAAAGCGGCTTGCCCGAGTGGGCACGTCATCGTCGGCGCACCAGGGTGCGCCAGGTGAAAATTATGACCATTTTTTGCGAGTAACCATCATGCGCCGCCGATCTCACCTCATCGTCAGCCTCGCGTTGATTTCGGCTTCCATGGGCGCCGCATCGATCTCATCGCCGCAACAGGCGCCGACGAACACCGCCGCCAGCACCATCGGCGTCGGCCAAACACCACTGGCATATCTGCCCCGCCTGGAAGTGCGCCTGCGCAAAGTTCATCTGGTCCGCCCGGACCTGATCCCCTACCCCATCGCCATCGAAGTGGACTGCTGAAGCATTTTGCCCACCTGGTCGGTCGCGCGACGCCGCAATGCCTTCACGCGTTCGCTGCGACGGCCGAGTCTCGCATTGAGATTGCGATCTGCGCCAACGCATCGGTCGCATACGACACATCCTGGGCGCACAAAAACGGCGAAAAACTGAATCGTGTCGTTCCCCCGCGCTCGGCGGTCCCAATCGCCTGATGCGCCAGCGGCGCACAATGAATGCCCGACCGCGTCAGGATTCCATAATGGCTTTCAAGAATGGCTGACAGTTCGCTCGGATCAAGCCCCGCGACGCGCACCGAAAAAACGCCGACACGATTTTTCACCCCGCGCGGGCCGAAGTAGCTCAGCCCTTCCACATCCGCCATCCCCTCCAGGAACGTGCCCACCAGTTCACGGTCATGCCTGGCCAGTTCATCAATCCCCCGATCAAGAATCCATTGCACGCCTTCACTCAACCCCGCGATGCCGATCGCATTGTGGCTGCCCGATTCATACTTATCGGGCATGAACTCCGGCTGCCGATCATTTTCACTCACGGAGCCGGTCCCCCCTTCCTTCAACGGGCGCATGATTTTTTCAATGCCTGGCCGCACGTACAAAAACCCGGTGCCCAACGGCCCCAGCAACGCCTTGTGTCCCGGCGCCGCCAGCAGGTCGATCAAATCCTCCTGAACGTCAATCGCCAGATGCCCCGCCGACTGCGCGGCATCGACAATGAACGGAACGCCCCGCTCCCGCGCGATACGCCCGATCTCCCGAATCGGCTGCACGCCGCCCGTCACATTGCTCGCGTGTGTCAGCGCGATCAGCTTCGTATCCGGCCGAATCGCCTTGCGGATGTCATCGGGATCCACCAGCCCCGTAATCGAATCGACACCGACGCGCGTTTGCTCAACGCATCCGGCATCCATCAGCGCATTCAGAGGTCGAAGGATCGAGTTGTGATCAATGTGCGTGCAGATCGCGTGGCTTTTCCCGCCTGGATGGACAAGCCCCTTGATCGCCTGGTTGAGCCCATCGGAGCAATTGAGGTTGAAAATAAAATGGTCCGGATTTTCCCCGTGGAACAGACGATTCAGCCGCCGCCGGCACTCGGTCATCAAATATGCTGTTTCAACCGCTTCGGCATACGCCCCGCGCCCGGCGCTGGCGCCCAGGTCCGTGGCGTACCGGATCATCGCATCGAGAACGGTCTTGGGTTTGGGAAAGCTGGTTGCGGCATTGTCCATGTATAAACGACGCGGCGACATCGGAAGGGCCTCTTTCTCCTGGCTTAACTTGCTCAGGCTGCATGGGATGATAGGGACGCGTAAGCGGATTGTCAGCGCGGATCGTCCGTCTTGGCGAAGGAGATCTCGCGGGTGCGGACATCCACCACATCCAGTTCCGGCACCTGCTTCGCTGTACGAGCCCCCAATTCACTGATCTTTCTGGCCGTGCTGAGCACGCGCGATTCAAGCGACCCCACCGTCTGGTTATACGCCCCCACCGTCCCATCAATCGCCCGGCCAAGCTTCTCAAAATGTCCGGCAAGCGTGGCGATTCGGTCGTATAAATCCCGGCCCAGCGAACGGACCTGCTCGGCGTTCTCGCTGATCGCCTCCTGCCGCCAGCCATACTCGATTGCGCGGAGCAGCGCGATGAGCGTCGTCGGCGTCGCGATGATCACCCTGTTTTGCAACCCATCCTCAATGAGCGACCCATCCATCTCCAGCGCCGCATACAAAAATGCCTCCCCCGGCAAAAACATGACCACATATTCCGGACTCCCTTTGAACTGCGACCAATAACTCTTTTGCGACAATTCCCGGCATCGGTTGCGCACCTGCTGTGCGTGCCGTTGCAGGCAGGCGCGGCGCGTGTCCGCATCGGTCGCCGCCGCCCCGTCGAGAAACGCATCGAGCGGCGTTTTGCAGTCGATGATCACATCACGCCCGCCGGGCATGTGGACCACCATGTCCGGCCGCAATCGTCCATCCTCCGTGTCGATCGACGCCTGCTCGACAAAATCGCAGCGGTTGCTCATCCCCGCCAGTTCCACAAGACGCCGCAGTGAGATTTCGCCCCACTGCCCCCGCGTCGTCGGGCGCGACAGCGCCGTGACAAGTTGCCCCGTCTGCGTGTTGAGCGCCCGCTGTGTCTCGGCCAGCGTCCCCAACTGCTCTCGCAGCATGCTGTACGATTCAACCCGTGATTTTTCAATGTCCCCCAGCCGGCTTTGATATTGACCAAGCAATTCCCGCATTGGCTTGAGCAACCCCTCGATCTGCGCCTTGCGCTGATCGAGCGAACCCGTCGCTTCCTTCGACAACACCGCGAAACTTTCGCGCGCCAGTTGCAGGAACTTTTCATTGTTCCGCGACAGCGCGTCGGACGACACGGCGGCAAACGCATCCCGCAGCTTTACCTGCGCATCATCCAGAAGCTTCCTCTGCTCCAGCGCGCTCCGCTCGGCTCCTTCCAATCGTGTGCTCAACACGGCCTGTCCCGTCCGCGCTTCGCTCAACTGCTCCCGCAAATCGCTCGCTTCCCCCTCGCGCGACGCCAGGGACTCGCTCAATCCCGCCACGCGCTGTTGCAGCGCCGCCGACGCCTCCCGAAGCGCCGCCTCACCCGCGCTGCCCCGACGCCCGGCGTACAGATACCCCAGCGCCGCTCCAAGCGCCAACCCGCACACCAGACCAATCAGGGTGGACAACATCATCGGTCACATCCTCCCATTACTCCCTCATTGACGCTGCCGCTCTCGGCGTGGCGGTTGGGGAGTACCCAAAACCACGGGCGAGCCGCCCGTGCCACTTCACGCCACCGCCGCCGCCGGTTTGTTCCCCTGCATAATCCACTTGCGAATGTCGCCGCGATGCCCCTCCCAGGCGCTCGAGGCCCGTGTCTTCAAAAACGTCGCGTAGAGCGCATCAAACGCCTTGCAAAAATCCCGAAGCAGCGTGATCCGCTCCTCGAAAAGCACGCGCGGCGTCTCGGCCTCCTCCACTTCCGGCAGGATCAACGAACCGAATGAAAACTGCTCGGCGTTCAGATTGAACGTGTACTGCTGGCGGTTGATGTCGGCGACGAACGTCACCTTGCGAGGCACCTTGCCCGACCGCAACCCATCGCGCGCCTCGGGCATCTGGCTGGGGCTATCCCCACGGAGCGAATCCCGGCCGGTCTGCCCGTACGAGCAATCCAGATCGAGCGCCTTGTCGATGAACAGCGTCACCTCCCCGGCATCGGTCTTGATCGCGCCCGACCGCGCATCGGCATCGTGCCACAGCCACAACGCAAACTCATTGCCCAGGAAATCCTTTGGCTCCGGACCCTTGGCCACCCACGGATATTCGGGGTATTGCGATTCCCCATCCGGGCCGATCACAAACCGGCTTGGGCGCGAATCCTCGTAATCCCGTCGACGCCCCTGTGGCTCCAGCAGGCGCAGCGCCATCGATCCGGCCGACAACGGCAGGAGCGCCAGATCAAACGTGCGCTCGAAAATCTCCAGCAGCATCTCCTGTGTTTTTCCGCTCGCCGGTGAATAGAGCATTCCGGCTGGGACATCCCACAAAACCGGCACGACCTTGCTCCGACGAAATCGCCCGCTTCGCAAATCGTCATCCAACTTCCGCCGAACGACATCCTTCACCTCGCGCTTCTGGTTCTTGCTGATGAACCCCGATGGATTCGTGGCGGCAGCCGCCTCCTCCTCCATGATCGTGTACGCCTTCTTCAAATCGCCAGGCACCTTGTTGGTGTCGACGCGCAGCCCAAAGCAAAGGGCGTCATTGAACACGTTGTGTTCGAATGAAAACGTGCCGTCGAGCACATGCCGCCCGCCGGACCACCCATACTCCACGTCCTCCGGCACGCCCAGCTCGGTGGGGCGCAACGCATGCTCCGACAACTTCTCCAGCACATCCTGCTCAATCCGCGCCGGTCCATTCCCCAGCACGGCAAAACGCCTGAATGACACCGATCCACCTGAAAAACCCATACATCGATCTCCTGCTTGTCTTGGCGCCTCGCCATTCACGCGCGCCCAACCCGATCACACAGCAAAACCGCATGAAAGAACCCCTCATGAACCGCCAAAGCGAACGATAGATTGTGCACGGAGTTGCCGCAAGAAGCCGCACGGACGGGGGGAGAGCCGCGTCGCCCCATTTCCGCGTCGCACCCTGGCCATATTTCATGATTTCATGGTTCAGCCCGCATTCTTATAATGGAAGACGCATGTCGGACAAACGGGATGACAAATCGAACGCGCAGTCCCTGCCGGACTGGTCCATCATCGCCTTCACCGGGCATCGACATCTGGAATCCCCGCGCCTGATCTCCGTCGCCATCGCAACCTTGCTCGATGAGTTGTCCGCTTGCGGCGCCCTGCTGGGGATCACCTCGTGCGCCAGCGGGGCCGACACGCTCTTCGCCACGGCGCTGGCCGAGCGAAACATCCCGTTCGAGCTGATTCTCCCCTTTCCGCCGGAGGATTTTCGCTCTGATTTCAACGCCGACGAATGGCATCAGGCTCGCCTTTTGATCGACGCCGCGCTTCATGTGCAATGTGAGCGCGATTGCCGTCCGAGCGGTCATGCCACAGTCGAGTGCGGTGAACCCTCGTTCGATCAGACCGCGTACATGGACACCGCCATTCGGACCCTCGACGGCGCCGATGTTCTCATCGCCGTCTGGGACGGCCTGCCGGCGCGCGGATTCGGCGGCACGGCGGAGGTTGTCGCCTATGCCGAGCGAATCCAAAAGCCGCTGGTCGTGATCGATGCCTCCAGCGGCGGGATCACCTGGAAGCGGAGGACCAACATCCACCGCGGGCGCGGATCAGCGACCACCGGCGCGATCGCCAACCCCCGTGCGCTCGTTGAGCGGCACGAAGCGTCGCTTGACACGCTCGCCAGCGCACATGGACCACGGGTGCGGCTGATTGTTCTCGTGTGCGTCCTCCTGCATTTGGGGGCTTCGATTCTGGGATATGTGAAACTCGTGTTTCACCTTGACGGAATCAGCGGCGCGACATTGCTCATCACCGAGGCGGCGGTAATGGGAATTGCCCTCGCCCTGCTGTTCAACCAGAACAAGCGCTATAAGGCGTGGCTGGATTCACGGGTGGAGGCCGAGGTGTGCCGGTCCTTCCTGGCGACGTGGGACATCCGCCGGCATGGCGCGCCGGGGCATCAGCCCCGCCCGGCGCTGCCGGGGCTCGGCAGACTGTTCACCCGGCTTCGAATGCTCCGCGGAATGGATCATTCGCCGATCCCCCCGCTGGCGAAGGTCAGGGAGACTTATCACGCGGACCGCGCGCGGCATCAGATGCGATATTTTCGTCGCCACAAAGCGTGGACGATCCGTCGCCACACGCGGCTTGCGCTGTTCATGGGGACCATCAGCGCCGCCGCGTTCGGCTGCACTCTGGTGGCGATCGCGGCGGCGCTGGCGATGAATGCGCCGCGACTGGAGCGGCTGGCCATCTTTTTGGCCGCCGTGCTCCCCCTGATCAGCACGGCGACGCTGCTGATCCTGATCACGCAGGAGTTTTCACGGCGGGCGGCGCGGTACAGCGAATTGGTTGCATCGCTGCGTCCCCTTCGGCGTCAGGCCCGCGCCGCCCCGACATGGAAAAGCCTCTCCCACGCGGCGACACGCGTCGAGGAGGAGCTTTTGCAGGAAATCATCGGATGGCAGTCCTTTTTACGATTCACGAAGCATCTCCACTGATGCGGTGCACAAGGCACCGGCACTGAATGGGAGCACACATGGAACCCAAACGCATCCTCGCCCTGGACGGCGGCGGCATTCGCGGCGTCTTTTCACTGCAAATCCTGTCGCGGATCGAGCAAATCCTCCGCGAAGCGCACGCCCGGCCGGCGCTGGTGCTGGCCGACGTGTTCGACCTCTTCGCGGGAACGAGCACCGGCGCGATCATCGCCGCGTTCCTCGCGTGGGGCGCGTCGGTGCGGGAGGTCGAGTCGCTCTATCTCGAGCATGGGCGGGAGATGTTCGCGCGGCAGAGCTGGTTTTTGCGATGGAAGTGCAAATACCGCGCGGAGATGATTGCGCGATATTTCCGTGAAAGCTTCGCCGAGAGCGACGGCACGCCGGCGCTGTTGCAATCGAAGCGCCTCCGGAAACTGCTGATCGTCGTCATGCGAAACGCGACGACGGGCTCCCCCTGGCCGATCAGCAGCAATCCGGAGGCCCGCTTCAATGATCCATCGCTGAGCGACTGCAACCTGAACGTGCCGCTCTGGCAGCTCCTCCGCGCCAGCACCGCGGCGCCCACCTTTTTTCCCCCAGAGGAGATCGCGCTGGGAAACAGGAAATTTCTCTTCGTGGACGGCGGCGTCACCCCCTACAACAATCCCAGCCTGCTCGCGGTGATGATGGCGACGCTCCCCTGTTATCGCCTCTATTGGCCGGCGTCACGCCAGTCCCTGCACCTAGTGTCCGTCGGCACCGGCCACCAGCACACCCACCTGCCCCACAAGCTGGCCAGGAACATCGACCTGCTCGATCAACTGAAGTTCGTCATCCCCGCCGTGCTCGGCGCCGTCTCCGTCGAACAGGACATTCTGTGCCGCATCCTCGGCGATTGCCTGCACGGCAGCCCCATCGATTCCGAGATTGGACGCCTTGACGCCCCGTCGCTCCTGGACGCCGGGCAGCAGAAGTTCAGCTACGCCCGCTACAACTGCGAGATGGATTCAAGTGAGGTCGGGGAGCCCATGACGCCGACCGAACTCCAGATGGACAATCTGAAGGTCATTTCACGGCTGCGGGACATCGGACGCGCCTATGCCGAGGCCAACGTGCGTCCCGAACACCTCTGGCCGCGCGGACAAGCGCCGGCATGAAACCCACTCCCTCTCCCGTGGACTCGCGGGGGAGGGTTGGTGAAGTGGTCTTCCGTTCCATCGCACATCACGCCGTGAATCAACCCGGACTCCCATTATTCATGAAACCCCCGATGATTCAGATCGACGATCATCCGCGCCGCCGGTCCGCTTCCCGCGTCGGCCAGTTCATGCAGCCGCGCCCACGCGAGCTTGATCATCGTCGGCGAGCCTGGGAAAGCGCCCGGCAGTGGATCCATCAGATGGGAGATTTCAAGCGGCTGGCCCATCCCCGCCAGCGCCCGACGGGTGAGATCGGCGACGCTTGAATCCTCGTTGCGCGACAGCGCGATCATCAGCATCGCGATCGGTTGTCCGCCGTCGGCCAGTGGCTTCACTCGCGCGTTGAACTCATTCGACGGCAACCCGGCGAGAACGAGCAACGCGAGCCTGGCGTCGAGCGAACCCGCATCGGCGGCCTTTTGCAACAAGCGGTGGCTTTCGGTCTGCGCGGTGGCGTCGGATTGCACGGAAAGCCCGAGCCCCACGCCGTACATCGCCGGAACATTGCCGGCGTCGGCCGCCCGCTTGCCCAATGAATACGCCGCGAAACCATCCTGCGCGATGCCCAGCCCCAGCGCCCTGCGCTCCCCCATCATGTTCATCGCATCAGTGTTCCCCGCATTGATCGCCTTGGTCAGCCACTGGTTGGCCCGCTCCTGATCCTCCGCAACGCCCATCCCCTGGGCATAGCAGCACCCGACGAAAAACTCGCCGACGGGATCGCCCGCATCCGCGGCACGGCGCCAAACCGGATACCGCGCCCGGGCATGATCGAAGAAAAACGCGTTGTCCCAATGGATCAGCGACGCCCGATGCCACGCGAGCGCATCGGCGGCCAGATCGCCCGACGCGGCTTTGGCGACCGGCGTTGATTGCGAGGACGGCGCGGGCTCGCCAGTGACGTCGATGTCTTTCTTCAACGATGTCGAAGGTGTGAGTGGAGTGGACTTCGGAGTTGACGACTTTGCCGAAGAGGAGGCCTCCTCCGCCCGCGGTTGCGACGCCCCGGACGAGGTCGGCGCCGGCAGCGAGACATGCGTGATGGCCGCGGGCTTCGGTCGGCGACCCCAATTCATCGCAGAGAGTGCGATGGCAACCGCCGCGACGATGACGATGACAAGCATTCCGGCAAGCCTGGGGCGGCTGAGCCATTGGCGTCGGAGCATTCCGCCACCGTCCCCTACCGGCAAGGGTGGCGCTTGCGCCGCGTCGGTCCCTGTCGCACCGGGGGCATGCGACTTCAACAGGACGTGCAGTTGCTCGGCCAATACGTCGAGGTGACGCTCGATCGGCGCGCTGATCGCATCCATCCAATGCGATGAACTCAGGAAATATTCCAAGTCCCCCTGCGGCATCACATCCTCGATCCGCATCGGCACGATCGGCACGCCATGCCCCACCGCCCGCTCGACCTCCCGGCGAATGTGATCCGATTCGTTGGCGTGCCTTGAAAAAACGACGACAACCGCGCGGCAATGCGCGATCGCCCCCACGATCGCGCTCGCCCAGCTTTCCCCCGGCATGATGTCGCGCGGCGCGCACCAGCATCGAATCCCATGCCGCTCCAGGTGCGCCACCACGGCATCCGCGACGATCTTGTCCTTCGTCGAATGACTGATGAACACGTCATAGGGCATCGCGCGATCCTCCGAAGGAACCTTCGAAGACATTTCGGCGGCGCGAAGGAGATGACTTTCCGCCGACACGGCCAGGACGCAGTTTACCCCTGACGCCATGGCCCGCAAAGAAAATTATTCCGACGCGTGTCGTCCGCAAATGACCGTGTCGCCCTGTTCAATCATTTCACCGATCCCGCAGCACCCGCGCCTCCAACTCGCGCGGTTCGGCGACCAGGGGCGACGCCGCCCGGTCGAGAAAATTGTGGCCGAGCCGGATTTCGCTTGTTTCATCCCCGCTGAGGCGCAGGAACACGTTGGTCCCCGACGGTGCGACACAATGGCGAATCGTCGCATCCGACACATTCACCAGGTCCAGCGCCGGTATTGATGACGCGGGGTCGGCCGCCTGCGCGGTGATGTTGTCAAGCGTCAACCCATCGATGTTCTCCAGAAGGATGGGCAGGTTATATTTCGATGGATCGGGCTCATCCCAATGAACCGACACGTTGCGAAGCACGAGATTCCGCGCGTGGCGAAAGGCGATCGCCTCGCGCCCCCGTTGCACATAATCCACCTGGGGATCGACGCAGAACTCCAAACGTATGTTTTCAAACGTGATGTTCGTCAGGGGATACGCCGCCGACCCTTCAACCAGGCTCGTCCCCCTTCCTCTCGCGATGATGTTCCGCAACACGACGTTCTCGATCAACCCGGGCTTGTCGCCGAGCATGAAATAAAACGGATCCCCCTCGCCCCACCAGAACCAGTCGTGCCGGGTGCATTCGATCAGCACGTCGCTGATCAGCACATTCCGCACGCTCCCCCCGTGGCTGATGCCGATGTAGATGCCCCGGTTGGAATCCCGCAGCACGCAGTTGGAAAGCGTGACATGATCGATTCCCCCCTCATTGACCTCGCATAACTTGAACGCGCTGGAGGTGCTGGAGAGCCGGCAGTTGGTGATCGTGATGTTCCGGCACGGACGGCGCTCTCCCTCGAACTCCGATGCCCACAACACGATCGCGTCGTCCCCGGTGTTGATCGTGCAATTGGAAATATGCACGTCCTCGCACGAGTCGGGATCGATCCCATCGCTGTTGACGCCATGCGCGCGGTTGGCGGTGATCGTGATCCCGTCGATGACCACCCGACGACAACCCCACGGGTGAATGTTCCAGAACGGGCCGTTGTCCAGGTGAATGCCGGTGATCCGCACATCCGTGCAGCGGAGCAGCCGGATCATCTTTGGGCGCGGCTGAACGGGGATCGGATACTCATGGCGGATGCCGCGGGATTCCAAATCCTTATGCCGCGCCATGACCACCGCATCCCGCAGCGGGATGGGCTGGGGATAATTGTGCGGCGGACATTGCCCGTCGATCATCCCGCGCCCCTCGATCGTGATGTTGGTCAGGTCCTCGCCATAGAGGACCGCCGGTTCACCCAGGTCGCCGTGCGGGCGGTTCTTGATGAGCGGGTAATCCGCCAGCTCCCGCGATGCCGCGAGCACCGCGCCCCCTTCGAGGAAAAACCGCACATGCGACCGCAGGTGCAGCGTTCCCACCAGGTACCGCCCCGGCGGCACATACACCATCCCCCCGCCGGCCGCGCCGCACGCATCCAGCGCCGCTTGAATCGCCGTGGAGGCATGCGATCCGTTGCCCCGCGCTCCAAACTCGCGCACATTGAAAATGACTGCGTTCCCAATCGATGATCCAACTGACTTTTCTGATGCCATCAACGCTCTCCACACGATCCATCCCAC
Source organism: uncultured Tepidisphaeraceae bacterium (assembly GCA_964435775.1). GTDB lineage: Bacteria > Planctomycetota > Phycisphaerae > Tepidisphaerales > Tepidisphaeraceae > CAYTAP01. The sequence continues at coordinate 6,502 of CAYTAP010000058.1, read as the reverse complement.
GCCGCGGTGTCGCAACCACGCTGGCGACGAACCGGCCACGATAAATTGGACAATCCCAGTTGCGGCTTCAACTGGATTCGGGCATCTTACCGACACATGGGATTTTATGCGCTTGGCGGCCGCAGGGATTGTCGTCCACCAGTCCACGGCCAATTGCGCCTTTCAACGATGCCCCTCCCGGGCGAGAGCGAGCAACCTGAATGAACAACACCGGCGTTCGACGTGCTGTGACGATTTGTGGTCTTGGTTTGTCGGCCATCCTCGCCGCCGCGTGCGCCAGCGCGCCGCAGCAAGGAGTTGCGACGACGACGGCCGATGAGCAAGGCGGAAACACGACCTCGCTGATGCCCGCCGGTCGGGCGGATGAACCCCCACGCGTCGCCAGGAGTCCGTTCCCCGCCGCAACACCTGAAGCGGTGGTCCGCGTGACGAACATGATCTTCCCCGCCGTCGTGCGGATCGACGTCGCGCAGGAAATCTACGCCGACGGCAAGCGCACGCTTCGTAGGGGAATCGGCTCGGGCGTCATTATCGACGAAGAGGGTCACATCCTGACCAACTACCACGTCGCCGGACGGACGGCCGAGCTGTTCGTCACGCTCCCCAACACGGAGCGCGACCCGGCCAAGCGGATCGGCGACGACCACGGGACGGACCTGGCGGTCATTCGGATGGGCATCGATGAGATTCGCCAGAAGAAGATCGGCTTTCGCTATGCGGCGCTCGGTGAATCCAAGACGCTGGTTCCAGGACAGGATGTGATGGCGGTCGGCACACCATTCGGATTGGCAAGGACGATGACGCTCGGAGTCGTCTCCAACAACGAGCGCACGTTTTATCCAACCCGCATGACGATCGATGAATACGAGACCGGCGAGTTCAACAACTGGATTCAGATGGACACGCCGATCAATCCCGGCAACTCCGGCGGCCCGCTCGTCGATCTCACCGGCAAGGTCGTCGGCATCAACACACGCGGCGGCGGACAAAACCTCAACTTCGCCGTCCCCATCGACACCGCCAAGCTGGTCATCTCGGAAATCCTCGCCTCCGCGACGCCGGACAAAAAGGGAAGGGTTTTGCGAAGCGACCTTGGGCTTGATCTCAAGCCGATGCAGGATCTGGAAACCTTTTACAACATCGACATCGACAAGGGCGTGCTGATCAACAGCGTCGCCCGCGGATCAGTCGCGGAAAAGGCCGGAGTTCGCACGCAGGACATTCTTCTCGATCTCAACGACAAGCCCATCGATGTGCGATTCCCGGAGCAAATCGCCCCGGCCCGCAAGCTCATCGCGCATCTTCCCATCGGCTCCGAGGTGAAGCTCACGCTGCAACGCGGACGAGGGAAGTCTTCCAAAATCCTTCACCTCACGATGAAGACCGAAAAACTCGAAGGCGCCGTCGGGGAGGAGCAGGAACTCAAGACCTGGGGCCTGTCCGTGCGCGATGTCACACGTGCCTACGCCAATGAAAACCAGCTCGACGACAGCCTCGGCGTCGTCGTCACCACGCTCAGTCGCGGTTATCCGGCCGCCAAGGCGGAGCTGACGGCCGGCGACGTGATTCGTTCGGTCAATCGCCAGCCCGTCACCGATCTCGATGAAATGAACAAGCTGTTCAACGAGTCGGTCAAGCGGAAGGACAAAATCGTGCTACTGGAGATTCAGCGCGGGCGCGGCATCCAGTCGGCCGTCCTGAAAATCGACTACGCCTCGCAGGCATCGGATGACAACGCCAAGGCTGGCGCCGCGCGGCCGGCAACCCAACGGGCAACCCAGCCATCCAAGCCCGCCAAACCATCCTGATCGGGACAGGCGTCTTCAGGAATACGACACGCCGGACGCGTTTGTTCCTCATGTGACCATCGGAGACTTCAATGCGAATCGCAACACTCGGACTGATCCTGCTCTTCGTCACCGCCAACGCCGCGTTGGCCGCCCCTGCCACCCAGCCGACGACGCGCCCGCCCGCGGTCAAACAAACACCCGTCGCCAAACAATCGCCCGCGCCCGCCAAAGCCGCGAGCGCGATCGCGCCGTCTGCCCGCGCCCGACAACTGTATGACTCGATCACGCCGTCCCTCGTGGCCGTGAAATACACCTGGGACTCCGAGCGAGGCCGGCAGGAGCTCATCGGCGCCGGCGTCGTCGTCAACAGCGACGGGCTTGTCATGGTGCCCATCAACCTCGTCGATGAGCGCATCCCCGACGCCCAGATGAAGGATTTCAAAATTATTGTCCCGAAATTGAACGTGGATGATGAGGAGATCGACGCGATTCTCGTTGGTCGCGATGAGCGATCCAACGTGGCATTCATTCAACCCATGAAGTCGGAAGACGCCAAATCCAAACACGTTTGGAAACCGGTGCATTTTGTCGATCAGTCCGTCGCAGTCGGGCAGGAGATCATCTCGATCGGCATTCTTCCCAAGGCCGGCGGTTATCGCAGCTACTACACCGAGGGCCTGGTCGGCGCCAGGCTTCGCGGGAGCATCCCCTGGGTGCTGGTGACCAGCGGCAGCCTGGCCGCCATTGGCTCGCCGGTTTTCAATTCCTCCGGCGCGGCCATCGGCTTCGTCGGCGCCCAGACCGACCAGAGCGTATTCCTGAATGACCCCCGCAACTCACTGAGCGCGATCAACAGCCCCCCCAATTTTTTTGTCCCCACGGAGTATTTCGCCCTCAGTCTGAAAAATCCGCCCACCGTCGGACACCCCCTTGAGCTCCCCTGGGTTGGCATCGCGCAACTCACCGGCTTGAACAAGGATGTCGCTGAATTCTTCGACCTGACCAACCAACCCGCCGTTCAGGTTGGCGACATCGTCCCGGGCGCGGCCGGCGACAAAGCCGGCTTCAAACGCGGCATGATCATTGTGAAGATGAACGGCAAGCCCCTCGAACGTGGGGATGAACCGGACGATGTATCCGCAATCCTCAGCCGCAACCTCCTGCGCATGCATGTGGGGGACAAAGTGACCTTTTCCGTGATGACCGACAAGGATAAACCGCTGAAGGACATCACCGTCACCCTGGAGAAACAGCCCAAGCGCGCCAATCTCGCCGAACGCTTTTTCGCGGAGGACCTCGGTTTCAGCGTCCGCGAGATCGTCTTTTCCGATACCTACATCCGCAAACTCCCCGCCGACCAGAAAGGTGTGCTCGTCAGTTGGGTCAAACCGCAAAGCTCGGCCGACAGCGGCAAGCTCAAAGGCAACGACCTGATCACCGAACTGAACGGCCAGGCCGTCACGGATGTCGATGAGTTCAAAAAATCATACGAGGAATTCCGCAAGGACCACCCCAAACAGGCCGTCGTCATGGTCGTCAAGCGCGACGCCAACACGGAAGTGATCCGCATCGAACCGCCACAGTGATCGCGCCGGCGGATTATATCGCCAACTCGAATTGTGGAATTGTGCCGAAGGAACGTATCAACCAATCGCATGGGCGGATCACCATCCGCCGCTTGCAAATCCCGCCGGGGTCCATAAAATCACCCCGCTGTCCGGGCAGGTAGCTCAGTTGGTAGAGCAATGGACTGAAAATCCATGTGTCGCGGGTTCGATTCCCGCCCTGCCCACTTTCGAAATCGCCTGATTTTCCGCATTTTCCGCCGGAAAATCAGGCGTTTTCGTTTGATCCGCCAATTGATCGTTTGAGACAGGTCGAGACTCCAAAAGACTCCGATCGCCCGCCGATTGCAGCGTCCGTGCAGCGCGGTTTCCATTTTTCCAGCGCCGGATGGATCAATCGTCCGCCGAATCCCCATCATGCGAGGGGTGCGTGATCGCCACCCGCTCTCCGGCTTCCATCGTGATTTCGATTTTGTCGCTCGCCAGTTGGATCGACTGGTTCCCACGGATGATCCGCGCCTGTCCCGGCCACTTCAGGCGGAAGACGCCTGCCCGCGTCGCCTCGATTTCCGCAGCGCGCGCCACGCCGTCGCGCAATGACGCCGAGACGAGGAATCCGCCTTCGGTGCGTATCTTTTGGAATGCCGACCGTCGCCACCAGGCCGGGGCACCGGCGAATAAATGGTGAACCCCGCGACGCACCTGCACGAGCGAATCGAGAATCGCCGCCGTCGCGGCCATGCCCGCCTCAATCTGCATGATCTCACCATGACCCCACTTGCCGGCGAATGGCACCTCCGGCGGGCGCTTTCGCGGCGCCTCCAACGTGCGTTTGAAAATGTTGGAATCGTGCAGGGTGCCGTGGCCTTCGTTGGTGAAGACCCGTTCCCAGTATTCCAACAGCGCCTCGGTCATTTCCGCGCTGCCCACCCGCGTGTGGAGCATCGCCGCCCACGGCACGCACCACCCGCTCCAAAGCCCCATCCCCTGGCGGTTCCACCAGTCATAGGTGTTGCGAACAATCTCCTTCCATCTCGCATCCTCCAGGTCAATCACATCCCACGGATACAACCCCGCCCAGTGGCTGTGATGGCGGTGCGATTCCTCCAGCGGCGTCCCCTCCCAAAGCATGATCATCTCGCGCCCGTTCACTTTCCCAACACATGCCTTCGGCAAGCCCCGCTGGATCTCCAGCCACTGCGGCTCGGGCGTTTGCTTCAGCACATTCGCCGCATGCAGAAGCGATTCGATCAGCCAGTGAATGCACCCCACTTGAAAGCTGGCGTTGCGCCCCCAGGCGTTCATCTGCGCCGCGCGATATTCCGGCGACACGCTCACCGGCAACACATACCCCTCCCCCTCCTTCTCCTTCTCCAGCATCGCCTCATAGACGCGCATCGCGCCTTTCATAAAGGGCATGGCGCGCTCGCGAAGAAACGTGTTGTCGGCGTCGTCGCCGCCGTACAGCCAGAAATCGAACATCATCTTCGCCACCCACGCGGTGCAGGCATGATCGACCGTACCCGACCAGAACCCGCCGATCGTGTCGCACCGGTCATCCACGGAGTGTGGCAGCATCAGCCCATCCTCCACTCCCGCGAACAGCCTCGCGTTTTCCCGCAGCTTGTCGCGCCAGCCCCACACCATCTCAAACAGCGGCTTGAGATGCTCAAGCTTGTTCCCCTGATACGCCGGCCAATAGCACATCTGCACGTTGATGTTGAAGTGATAGTCGCTTCCCCACGGCGGCACCTGGTAATCCTCGATCCAAGGCCCCTGCAGCGTCGCGGCGACGCCCCGCGGGCTGGTCAATCCCGCAAACTTGTACATGCCATAGCGATAGATGAAGCTCAGCCGTTCATTGGGAATCTCAATCTGCGGAACGGTTTTCCAATAGCTCTTCCACCACTGCGTACTTTGATGATGCAGCGTCTCGGCGCCGTCGGCGATGGCTTGTTCCAGCAGCTTCGCCGCCGCCTGCACGGGGTTGGCGATCGCCGCCACCGAATGCCGCACCGTGATCCAGAGCCCATCCCCCTCGCGCCGGCACAGCGCCACCGCCGGCGGATCGGCCGGCATCTCCTGCACCCAGCCAACCGTTTTCGCCGGCTTGTCATCCATCAACCTCGGCGGCGTGAATGAAATACTCTCCAGATATGGCTTGGACCCCTGCCACGCCGGGACTGATGCGATGCGAACCGCCGTCTCGCGGGGAAGCTCCACATGGAGCAGATCGGCGTCCATCGACAGCGTCAGCTTGACCTTCAGCCGCGCGCCGCCTCGCCGCAGCGTGATGAGCACTTCGCCGGTGTCCACATCCAGCGTGCCGGCCGTCAACTCCGTGTGATCCGGGAAGCTGAGTTCAAACCGCCCCACCGGCATGATGCTCGGATTCTTCGGCGCGCCGGTCGGCGGCGGACCGCCTTCAAAGATCCGGCGCAAACCCTCCTCATCCTTCGCCTCCAGCAGGGCGCGAATCCGCGGGTAGGTCATCTCGCTGGTCCAGCTTTTCCCCCCGCGATGATCCCACAAATCCGCCCGTCCGAGCGTCAGCCGCAGCGTGTTCCCGCTCCCCCAGACCATCACCCCCATGCGGGCGTTGCCCATCAAAATGCCGGCATGCACCCGCGCCACGGGAAATACCCAGGAATACCGCTCACCCATGACTTTTCCTTATAAAATGGAGGACAGAACAGTGGGAGATGCACCGGGGATGTCAGATTCCCCCGTCCCAGTCCGGCGGAAACAGCAGGACCGGAATCTTGGTGTTCTTGATCAGCTCCACCGGCACGTTGCCCGCCAGCAGACGCGCGAAAACGTTCTTGCCGGTCAACCCCAGGCAAATCAGCGTCACCTCGCGCTCGATGGCCGTATTGAGCAGCGCCCGTGCGATGTCATCGCTGAACATCAACAGCGTCTGCACCGCCACGCTGCGCTCCTGAAGTTTCTCGCGGAGGAAACTGATGGCGGCCTCCCCGTCGGCCTGCTCCTGCTCGCGCATCTGTCCGCCGCTTGGGCGCGATACATGCACGACGAGAACCTCGGCGCTGAGGCGCTTGGCCAGCTCCGAAAGAGGATTCACCACATTCTCGGCGGCCCAGGGACTGCAGACGGCCACTAAAATCCGGCTCATAGAGGTATTGTTAG
>CAYTAP010000057.1:5046-24170 GCA_964435775.1 uncultured Tepidisphaeraceae bacterium | reverse complement strand
CGACCGACGGCCAAAATGCAGGCTTCGGGATAATTGATGATCGGCGTGCCGTAACGTCCATGGAGCGATCCAAAATTGCTGATCGTGAAGGTGCTGCCGACCAGATCTTCGCGTTTGATCTGCCGCTCGCGCGCCTTTTTGGCCAGTTCCTGAATCTTGCGCCCAAGCTCAAGCACACCCAGCTTGTCGGCGTCCTTGATGACCGGCACCATCAACCCCTCCTCGGTGTCGGTGGCGATGCCGAGGTGAATGGCGCGATGCTGCACGATCTCCTGCTGTTCATCATCCACCGTCGAGTTGAGGCGGTTGAACTTTGGATCATCGCGCCCGGACAAAACCCGACAGACGGCCGCCGCGATGAACGGGAGAATCGTCAGCTTCTCCCGCGCGATTTCCGTGAAGCGCCGGCGCTGTTCGTCGAGTGCCGTCACATCGGCGTCATCCATGATCGTGAAGTGAACCGCGTGTCCGATGCTGTGGCGCAGATGCCGTGCGATGATCCGGCGGACACCTCGGAACGAAATCCGGATCGAATCCTGTCCCTCGGGAATGACCGGCGTCATCTTCCGCTCCAGCGTGGCGATCCGACGCGGCGGCAATCCCGTCCCCTGCTTGCTTGGCCAAAGGTTCCCCCCGCCGCCGGCATGCGACTTCCCACCGGCCTGCGTTCCCGATTTGCCCGCCGTCCGCACCGGCGGGTTCACCGGCCTCACCGACGGCGGCATGGGCACCGGCGTCACGACCGGAGGCACCGTCGCGGCAACCGCCTGCACATCACGGTTGGTCACCCGTCCACCGATCCCCGTCCCCGCCACCCGCGTGATATCAACCCCCAAATCCCTCGCCAATCGCCGCACCGCCGGCGCCGCCCGCACCTTCCCCGCCGCCGGCAGCGTCGCTTCATCATCGGCATCCCCCAGCGCCCCCACCACCGTTCCGGCATCCTCAACCGCAAAGGACTCCTCGATCGCTTCGTCGGCCACGCTCATCGATTCATCCCCTTCCGCGTCGGCTTCATCCGCACTTTCGCCCGGCCCCTCCACCGCGCCATCCCCATTGCCCGCCTCCGCCCCTTCGGGGGCTTGAAACGAAATGAGCGGCGCGCCCACCTTCACCGTTTCCCCCGGCTTGCCGTGAAGATGCGCGATCACCCCTTCGCGCGGGCTGGTCACATCGACGACCGCCTTGGCCGTCTCCATCCGCGCCAACACATCGAGGTCCTTCACCTCCTGCCCCTCGCTGACGCACCACTCGATCAGCTCGGCCTCCTCCAGCCCCTCGCCAAGATCCGGGAGCAGAAAGATATTCGGATTGGAACCTTCCTCGTGTGATGTCATCGAACTGATCCTGTTGGTTATTGTCCCGGCGGGCGGCCAGTCCGCCATCGCCGTCCGGTCCATATCAATACATCATGCAGTCACGAATACAACTGGCAATCCTCGCCGGGTCTGGGAGATACGCCTTCTCCAGCTTGTAATACGGCATCGGCACGTCAAAACCGCCGACGCGCTGCACCGGCGCTTCCAGGTACAAAAAGCACTGCTCCTGGATCAGAGCGCTGATTTCCGCGCCCCATCCGCCGGTCGTCGGGGCTTCATGCACCACCACCGCCCGTCCGGTCTTCCTGACCGACGCGGCGATGGTCTCCACATCAATCGGATAAATCGTCCGCAGGTCGATCAATTCCGCGCTGATGTGATCCGGCAGTTGCTCAATCGCCTTCATGCAATCATGCACCATCGCGCCCCACGAGATCACCGTCACATCGTCCCCTTCATACCCGTCGAGCACCTCGGCCACCCCGAGGGGAATCGTGTACTCCTCCTCCGGCACCTCTTCCTTGAACGATCGATACGCTCGCTTGGGTTCGAAAAACATCACGGGGTCTTCATCCCGAATGGCGCTGAGAAGCAATCCCTTGCCCGTGTATGGCCGCGATGGAATGACCACCTTCAACCCAGGCGTGTGCGCATACACCGCCTCCGGCGAATCCCCGTGAAGCTCCGGCGCATGAATCCCCCCTCCGATCGGGCAGCGCAGCGTCAGCGGGCAGGTGACCGTCCCCCGCGTCCGCATCCGCGCGCGGGCGGCCTGCGTACACAACTGGTCGTACGCCGGACCTAGAAACCCTTCAAACTGAATCTCCGGCACCGGCCGCATCCCCGCCATCGCAAGCCCGATGCTCGTCCCCACAATGCCTGATTCCGACAAAGGCGTATCAACGACCCGATCCGCGCCGAACTTCTTTTGCAGGCCGTCGGTGACGCGGAACACGCCGCCGTTGCACCCGATGTCCTGCCCCAAAAGGACCACGCGCGAATCGCGCGCCATCTCCTGGTGCAGCGCCTGGTTGATCGCATCGACAAGGTTCAGTTGGGCCATGATTGTGGGGGTTCATCACATTGATCACCGGCGTCTGGCAACGTCCAGACCATCGCGAACATCCGGCCGATCAATCATCACCCCCCTCCTATACAGGGGTCGATTCTTGCATCGCGTGCTTCAACCCGATCTGCTCGGGATCCCGCCCAATCGAATCGGTGCGCATCGTATCACGCTGTTCCCGCAGCCCCTCGGGAAGCTGCGCATAGATATAATCGAACATGTCGCTGACGGCGGGGGATTCGATCTCCATCGCCGCCCGCGTCACTTCCTTCACGATCGTTTTCGCCCGCTGCTCACAGGTCGCCTGCTGCTTGTCATCCCACAGCTTGCGATCCTCCAGATACTTGCGCGTCCGGATCATCGGATCCCTCGCCTCCCACTTCTGGAGATCAGGCGCCGCGCGATAGCGGCGGGCGTCATCGGCGGTCGTGTGATTCCCCAGTTGATATGTCACCGACTCGATGAAACTCGGCTTTTTTCCTCGCCGCGCCCGCGCCGCGGCGTCACGATGCGCCTTATACACGGCAAACAGATCATTGCCATCAACCTGGATCGTCGGCATTCCAAACGCCAGTGCTTTTTGCGCCAATGTCTGGGCCGCAGACTGGCGATTGGCGGGCAGGGAAATCGCCCACCCGTTGTTGATGCACGAAAACACCAGCGGCACTTTCATGACCGACGCGAAGTTCATCGCCTCGTAAAAATCCCCCGTGCTGGTGGCGCCATCCCCGAAGAAGCAGAGCGCCATTCGATCTTCCTTGCGCATCTTGAACGCCCAGGCGATCCCGGCCGCATGCAGCGTCTGCGACCCCACCTCCAGGCACATCGGATTGCTGGAAACCCCCTCGGGCACCTTGTTCCCCCGTTCATCGCCCGTCCAGAACATATACACCATGTGCATCGGGATGCCGTGCAAATACATTGCGGCATTCTCTCGATAGCTGGGTATCAGGTAATCAATCCCCTTGCGCAACGCCTTGGCCGCCCCCAACGATGCCGCCTCGCTCCCCTTGTTCGGCGGATACGTCCCCATTTGCCCCGATCTCTGAAGATTGAACGCCGTGTGATCCATCTCCCGGCTGAGGATCATCGTCTCGTAAATGCTCTTCACATCCGCCGGCGAGAGCGTGTCGCGCGCGAGTTCCTCATCCAGATGCCCCTCCTCATCAAGGATCTGCAAAAACTCAATCTCCGCGTGATAGCTGATGGTTCGAGGCATGTTCGATTCTAACTTGCTCGGGGTTTGTCCAGACCGTCCCACATATCGCGTGTCCCCCGGCATTGTCGCATAACCCCCACCGATTGCCAGCCTCGCAACCGGACACCCGCATTCATGTTTCAATTCCCACCATCCAATGATAGTTTACCCCACCCCACTTGAAAATACCCGCCCGCCCTCAAGAGGAACACCAATGGAAATGTCGCCCCTGGCTCTTGTGGAAGTGTCACCCCCCGGTCACTCCCGCCGCCGCCCGTTCTCTGGTTCCTTCATCGCACCATAATTGCGCTGCAAGGTGCAATGAAGGTTTTGGCCGCAGCCATATCCGCAACCCAACTTCTCCGCAGTCCCGCCTGCAATCCGCGCTTCAAGCAGACAAGCGACCAACCGCTCACCGGCGAATCGCTTTTTCATGACAAGCCCTTTAAGGCCCGCTATCTTACTGGTGCGACCCGGGACATCTGAGACGTGCGGGATAACTGGTCCCCAGCCCGCCCTGCGACCGTATTGCGTCTCCTTGCCCGGATTCAGCTCTCAGGAAAAGGATTCATGAGCCCCGGCACCATGTCATTAAACAGCCCCGTGAACGGCCGACTCCTGTCGAGGCTGCGCGCCCGATTGAATCCCCAGATCATTGCCGCGTCACTGCTGCTGTTGGCGACGATTTCGGCACTGGGGTGGGTCAACTCACCTTGGGGTAATACCTACGCCTGGTTCTGGGACACCGAGCTGGCCGTGCGACTGGGGAGCGTGGGCCTGTCGCTGAGTTTGCGCCACTGGGTCGATGAGGGTCTGATGGCCTTCTTCTTCTTCGTCATCGGCCTGGAGGTGAAACGGGAGCTGGTCCTGGGAGAGCTGGCCGACCGCCGCCGCGCGATGGCGCCGGTTCTGGCAGCGGTCATGGGATTGATCGTGCCGGCGATGATCTATCTATTGATCAATTGGAGAGGGCCGACCGCCGGCGCATGGGGCATGGTGATCTCGACGGACACGGCCTTCCTGCTGGGCATCATCGCGCTGCTGGGCCGGGCCTGCCCCCGTCCGCTCCGAATCTTCCTGCTGGCGCTGGCCGTCGTCGATGATGTGGGGGCGCTGATCGTGATCGCCCTTTTCTATACGGACAACCTGCGCGTGGGGTTCCTGGCACTGGCTGCGGCGGGGGTGGCGCTGATGCTTGCCCTGCGATGGCTGAAGGTCTGGCGAGGCCCGGCTTATCTGGGGCTGGCCGTCGCGTCGTGGGTCATGCTCTACCTGAGCGGGGTTCACGCGACCCTCCTGGGGGTGGCCGTCGCACTGATCACTCCGGCGTATCGAACCCAACGGAAAGAGGTAGAGGAGGCGGCGCGACGAACCCGCGCGTATCTGCAACACACGCAACCCCACTACGCTCTTGCGGCGAGTCTGGCGATCGGGCGTTCGGTGCCCGTGGGTGAACGGCTCCAGCAACTGTGGGAACCCTGGACGGCCTATGTTTTCGTCCCGCTGTTCGCATTGGCCAACGCGGGGGTCGCACTGGGGGGCGATTCACTGGGGACCGCCTTCACCTCGCCAGTCACCCTGGGGGCGGTCGCGGGACTGGTGCTGGGCAAGCCGATCGGGATCCTGCTGGGGGTCGCGCTGGCTGTGCGCCTCAACCTGGGAGAAATCGCCCCGACCCTGAGCAAGCTGCAATTGACCGGCGGGGCCGTCCTAAGCGGCATCGGTTTCACCATCTCGCTGCTGATCGTCGGTCGCGCGGTGGGCGACCCGATGCTCGCCGACGAGGCGCGAATCGGCATCCTGGTGGCCTCGCTGGTGGCGGCGGCGGCGGGCGTCATCCTGTTGCTGCTGGCTGCATGGCGAATGCCCAAGTCGCATCCAATGCTACTAACGCCGCCGGTCGATGCCGCACTGGATCACATCCGCGGGCCGGTGGATGCCCCGCTCACCCTGCTCGGGTTCGGCGACTTCGACGCTCCCTTTCAGGGCTGGGGGGCGGTCGCCGAGGTGCGCGAGCGGTTCGGCGACCGGCTGCGCTTCGTCTTTCGACATGTGGCGCGGCCGGGACATCCGCACGCGTCCCTGGCGGCTCAGGCGGCCGAGGCGGCGGGCGCCCAGGGTCGATTCTGGGAGATGCACGACCGATTGTTTCAGCACACCGACGGATTGAGTCTGAGCGCCTCGGAACTTCTACAACACGCCGCCGCCCTGGGTCTGGATGTGAGCCGCTTCGCCGAGGAACTCAACTCCGGCCTATACCGCCCGCGCGTCGAGCGAGACCTCGCCTCGGCGCACGCCAGCGGCGTGCACGGTTCCCACACCTTCTTCGTCAACGGACGGCGGCACACCGGCGCGCACGATGCCGAGACGCTGTCGGCCGCCCTTCTCGCCCCCGCTGGCGACACGGCGGCGGTTCGGAATGCCGGAACAAACAAAAAAGGGGACATCACTCTTTTTGACGATCTCCTTCCGCGACGATAGACTGCGGCGATGCCGCAAACAAAAAAGGGGACATCACTCTTTTTGACGATTCCCTCCCACACTGTTAGACTGCGGCGATGCCGCGTACCGCAAGGGCCGTTGAAGCGGGCCAGATCTATCATGTGTTGAATCGGGGCAATGGGCGGATGAAGCTCTTCCGCAAGCCCGGCGATTTCGATGCCTTTGAGCGTGTGCTCGCCGAGGGGCTGCAACGTTATCCCGTGGACCTGCTGACGTGGTGCTTGATGGGCAACCATTGGCACCTGGTTCTGCGCCCGCGCCGGGATGATGCGTTGGGGCGACTCATGGGTTGGGTGGGCGTCACGCATGTCCGCCGGCATCACGCCCATTACCAAACCACCGGGGGCGGGCATCTTTATCAGGGTCGGTTCAAAAGTTTTCCGGTGCAGGATGACCGCCATTTTCTCGTGCTCTGCCGCTATGTCGAGGCCAATGCGTTGCGGGCCAAGCTCGTTCGGCGGGCCGAGGATTGGAGATGGTGCGGATTGCACCGTCGGGATGAAAAATCCATTTTGAAAACAGTCCCCTGGCCCGTGGATCGGCCTCGCAACTGGACATCGCTTGTCAACGAGCCGGTCGATGCCGCACAGGCCGCCGAAATCCGCACGAGCATCATTCGGGATCGGCCCTGGGGCGACAGCGGATGGGTCACCGCAACCGCCAAGCGGCTCGGCCTCGAGTTCACCTTAAGACCGCGGGGCAGGCCGAAGAAGGAGGGAAAAGAGTGATGTCCCCTTATCTCTTGCTGACCGCCGTGGTGTGACATGCCGCGCCCCGTCGAGCACGGTCCCCTCTTGCACGCCCATACCCCGGCCGGTACGGTTCAAACATGCCCATTTCCTCACTTGTTGATGATAGTTATCCCGCGCTGTGCGAGTTGCGGCATCGGCTGCACCAGATTCCGGAACTGGGGTATCACGAAGTCAAAACAGCCGCGTTGATCCGCGCGGAGTTGGATCGGCTGGGTATCGCCCACATCGATGGCGTCGAGGGCGCCCCCACCGCCACCATCGCGTGGATCGGCGATCCGTCGCGTCGGTGCATCGCGCTGCGCGCTGATATTGATGCGTTGCCGATCGTCGAACAAACCGGCGCGCCGTACGCCTCCACGCACCCGGGCGCGATGCACGCCTGCGGGCACGATGGGCACATGACGATGCTGCTCGGGGCGGCGGGCGTGCTCAAGGCGATGGAGAAGGAGCTTGATCTCTGCGTCAAGCTTTTGTTTCAACCGGCCGAGGAAGGAGGCGGCGGCGCTCAAAAGCTGGTGGACGCGGGTGTGCTCGATGGCGGAATCGGCCCGCGTGTGGAAGCGATCTTCGGGTTGCACGGCTGGCCGGCGCTGCCGGTCGGCGATGTGGCGACGCGTCCTGGAGCGATGATGGCGGCCACCGACCGCTTCGTCGCCACCTTCACCGGCAAAGGGTGCCACGGCGCCTATCCGCACCTGGGCATCGATCCAATCGTCACCGCCGCGCAGGCGGTGCTCAGCCTCCAACAACTGGTCAGCCGGGAAGTCAGCCCGCTTGATTCCGCCGTCATCACCGTCGGGATGTTCAACGCCGGCACCGCCGTCAACATCATCCCCGACACCGCCACCATCCAAGGCACGGTCCGCACGCTGCTGCCCGAGACCCGCGCCGATCTTCAGGAAGCCGTCGAGCGGCGCTGCGCCGGCATCGCCGCCGCCAGCCGCTGCACGCTCGATTTCGCATGGCACTGCGGCTACCCCGCGACGGTCAATGATCCCGCGATGGCCGATTACGTCGCCAAAACCGCGCGCGAGCTTCTCGGCGATGATCGCTTCCAAACCCTCCCCACCGCCACGATGGGCGGAGAGGATTTTTCCTTTTATCTCCAGAAGATTCCCGGCTGTTTCATCCGCGTCGGCGTCGATGTCCCCGGTCGGCCGCTCAACCCCTCGCTGCACAGCGACCATTTCAACTTCACCGACGAAGCGATCCCCGTCGGCGTCAAACTCTTCGTGACGCTCGCCCTCAACTGGACCGCCCGCAATCGGCCAAAAGGATGATTGGGGCAGCGCCGGTTCACCTCCCCCATTGACGTGTGGCCAATTGTGGTTGATCCTGTCTTGCGACACTACCCAGGAAGGATTGCCCGATGCCTGAATCGATCGCCCCACACGTTCAAACATTCCAGGTTTTCCCCGACATGCCCGAACCTCTTGAAGCGCTGACGGAATTGTCGCGCAACCTCTGGTGGGTGTGGCAGCCGGACGCCATCGAACTCTTCCGTCGCCTCGACCGCGATCTGTGGGACAAGGTCTATCACAACCCCGTCAAGCTCCTCGGGCGGATCGAGCAGCCCATGCTCGCGGCCGCCGCCGTCGATGAGGGATACCTAGCCCATCTCCAGCGCGTCCATGAATCCTTCCGGCATCACATGGACTCCCCCCAGTGGTTTCAAAACAAGCACGCCGACCAGGCGAAGCTCAGCGTCGCCTATTTCTCGGCCGAGTTCGGCATCCATGAATCGTTGCCGATTTACTCCGGCGGCCTGGGCATCCTCGCCGGCGACCATCTCAAGAGCGCGTCGGAAATCGGCCTGCCCCTCATCGGCGTCGGGCTCCTTTATCGCAACGGCTATTTTCAGCAATATCTCTCGGCCGACGGATGGCAGCAGGAAAGTTATCCGGAGCTCGACTTCTACAACCTCCCCATCGAGCCACTGCGCTACGCCGACGGATCGCCCGTTCAGGTCCGCGTCGATCTGCCGGACAACGCCGTCTTCTGCAAGGTTTGGAAAGCCCAGGTTGGGCGCATTCCCCTTTATCTCCTCGACACCAACCTCCCCGAAAACTCCCCCGCCGACCGGGACATCACCTCCCGCCTCTACGGCGGCGGGACCGACGTCCGCATCCGCCAGGAAATCGTGCTCGGCATCGGCGGCGTCCGCGCCCTCGAAGCGCTCGGCATCGAACCGAACATCTTTCACATGAATGAAGGGCACTCCGCTTTCCTTGCCCTCGAGCGCATCCGCAAGGTTTTGGAAACCTCGCAGCTCACCTTCGATCAGGCGCGCCAGCAGGTCATGGCGAGCGATGTCTTCACGACCCACACCCCCGTTCCCGCGGGAATCGACATGTTTCCGCCGGATCTGGTCCTCAAATACTTCCGCGGCTACATCCCCGGCCTGAAGCTCAACGAAGACGGTTTCCTGGCGCTGGGGCGTGAGGATGTCTCCAACACCAAGCAGGGGTTTTCGATGGCCGTTCTCGCCATCCGCCTGGCCGATGGCGTCAACGGTGTTTCCAAGCTTCACGGCGATGTCTCGCGTCACATGTGGCACAACATCTGGCCGAACGTGCCGCCGGATGAAGTCCCGATCCAGCATGTGACCAACGGCGTGCACCTGCGCTCGTGGCTCGCCCCGGAGGTGAAGTTCGTCCTCGATCGATACCTGGGCACGCGCTGGAGCAGCGAACCAGCCAACACCGCCAACTGGCGCGATGTCGATCAGATTCCCGACGAGGAACTGTGGCGCGCCCATGAGCGATGCCGCGAGCGCTTCGTCGCCTGGACCCGGCGCACACTGAAATCGCAGCTTGAAAAGCGCGGCGCGGCCTACGATGAAATCACGCAGGCCGGCGAAGTGCTCGATCCCGAAGCCCTCACCCTCGGCTTCGCCAGGCGCTTCGCCACGTACAAGCGCGGCGCGCTTCTGTTGCGCGACGCTGACCGCCTTAAACGGCTGCTCGAAGACTCCAAGCGCCCCGTGCAGCTCATCTTCGCCGGCAAGGCGCATCCGGCCGATCAGGAGGGCAAGGAGCTCATCCGTACGATCATCAACTTCGCCCGCGACCAGGGCGTCCGGCGGCGGATCGTCTTCATCGAAAACTACGACATCAACGTTGCCCGCCATCTCGTCCAGGGCGTCGATGTCTGGCTCAACACCCCGCGCAGGCCGTACGAGGCATCGGGGACCAGCGGCATGAAAGCGGCGCTCAACGGTGTCCTCAATTGCTCGATCCTCGACGGATGGTGGGTCGAGGGATACACGCCCGACGTCGGCTGGGCCATCGGACATGGCGAGACTTACACCGATCTCAATTACCAGGATCAGATCGAGAGCCAGTCGCTGTATGACCTGCTCGAAAAGCAGATCGTTCCCCTGTTCTACAACCGCGGCGTCGATCGCCTTCCCCGCGAGTGGGTCGCCCGCATGAAGAACTGCCTGAAGACGCTTTCGCCGGTTTTCAACACCAACCGGATGGTCAAGCAATACGCCACCCAGTTGTATCTCCCCGCCTTCGTTCGCGGCGCCGCGCTCGCCGCCGATGGCCTCAAACGCGGCATCGCCCTGGCGCAGGCGAAGGATGACTACCATCATAAATGGGGCGGGATCAAGATCGTCGGCATCCACACCAGTGGCAACGGCCATTACCGCGTTGGCGAAACGATGCAGGTCGAGGCCCTCATCGACCTGCCCGGCATCGACCCGCGCGGCGTGCGCGTTGAACTCTATTCCGGCATCTGCAACGCCGCCAACGAGATCGAAAACCCGTCGGCCATGGCGATGACCTTCACCAAGGAGATGGCCCCCAATCGATACCTGTTCAGCGGCAACCACACCTGCCAGAGCTCCGGCCGCCAGGGCTTCGCCGTTCGCGTCCTCCCCGGCAACCCCGACATGGCCACGCCATTCGAGCCGGGGTTGATTACGTGGAATTGAGGTTCCGCAAGAAGGGGGAATATCCACCGCCGAGGCGCAAAGAGCGCGGGGGGACAGATCCATTCGTCACGAAGTTAACCATGAGAGCTGTGCTCTCATGGTTAACTTCATGGCAAGTTCTCGTGGGATTCCCCCACCAGCCCTTCACACCTCGCGGCGACGGCGCATGAGCAGCAATGCTGGCAGCCCCAAGGCGAAGCTTGCCGGTTCCGGCACCGTTACCGAGTTCCAAGTCGTGCCAATCCGGATGTTATCCAGCAGAAGCGTTTCGCCTTGAGCGATGTTGAGCGTCCGCACATTGATGTACTGCAACCCATTGGGATTGGCGGCTTTGTTCCCACTGGCCAGAGGCGTCGGCTCACTGCCGGGTGCGGTCGTGTTGGCGTCAAAGACCCACAAGTCGGCCTGTTGGTAAAACTGACTAACGGTCTTCGTGACCTTGAGAACAACCAGAAAGTCTTGAACAGGATCAATGGATTTGATGGAGGTCGTTTTCGTAACACCCCCGCTGCTCGTGCCGATGCGCATGAAAAATGGGAGGTCGGTTCCACCCAATGTGATGCCCGCGCCGTACATTTCGTTGGCATCCCCGCTGGCGATCAATCCATCGCTCAAATAGACATTGACGAACTCATTGCCGCTAAGATTATCGGCGCGAAGCAGGAAGCTGGCGTATACCGGCCCGGTTTGACGCGTAAAAGCACGAGAGAGCGCATAGCCGGCATTGGCGCCGCCATTGATGTCTTGAAGCCGCGCGGCCTGAGTAGCGCCGCTGATTCCGCCGGCGGCCAGGGTGTGTGTCACCACATCCAAGGTTCCCGACGCCGCATTCGACGCCCAGCCGCCGGTCCACCCAGTCCCGCCAGCGGCCCCGGCCAAAGTGGTAGTCGTAACCGGGCTATAGCTCTCAAAGTCGTCCTGCGCAATAAGCGAGGCGCGAATGGGCACCGCCAAGCCAGTCGAAACCAGCACGCTGGCCGCAGCCAGTTTGAAAATACGCATCGGATTTGCCTCCAAAGAAAGGATGGGATGGCTGTTCCCGCACGTGCCGGAACAACTAACACGATTAATAGATTAACATAAATTCGTTTGGTCGCAAGAAAAAAATAGCAGTGTATCTTCGTGCGTCCGAATATGCGGAAGCCCACATCTAAAACGATCATAACCTACTTATTGTCAATATGATAGGACAAAGACTACTCTTCGACGGTACGACGCTCGTATTAGCAAGAGTGTTCAAAGATACATCGATTAATATAGATGTTGCACACATATCGCCCTTACTGCGGCACGTTCCTGCCCGGCTTCATCAAATGAAACCGCTCCGGGCCGTCGGAAGGGATCAGTTTGCCGATGTTCAATTGGCCGCGCGGGTCGAAGGCGCGCTTCACCGCCTTGAATTGTTCGAGGGTTTTGGCATCGAACAGGCAGGGCATCAGGTGGAGCTTTTCCACGCCGACGCCATGCTCGCCGGTGATCGTGCCGCCGATGGAGACGCAGTATTTAAGAACGGCGGCGGCGGCCTCCAGGGCGATGCGGGTTTGCTCCTCGCTCGAATCATCGTAAAGAAAGATCGGGTGGATGTTCCCATCCCCGGCGTGGAAGGCGCTGGGGATCGTCAGACCATATTCATGGCCGATTTCGCCGATCCGCTTGAGGACCTCGGCCAGCCGGCTGCGCGGGACGCAGGCATCCTGGGTGCAATAGCTGTGGCTGACCCGGCCGATCGCGCCGAAGGCGCTCTTGCGGGCTTTCCAGACCTTCGCCCGCCGGGCGGCATCGGCGGATTCCTCAAAGGCGATCGGTTCATGTTGGTGGCATATTTCCTCGATCCGCCGCATCTGCCCTTCGATGATCGGACCCGGCCCGTCCACCTCAATGAGAAGCATCGCGGCGGACTCCGGAGGGAATCCGAACGAAAACGCCTCCTCAATGACTCGGACCATCACGCCGTCGAGCATCTCCATCGCGGCGGGCAGGATGCCATCGGCGATGATCGCGCTGACGACTTCGCACGCGGCCTGTTGATTGTCAAAATGAACCACGGCGGTACGAAAGGCGATTGGTTTGGGAACCAGACGGACCCACAATTTCGTGATGACGCCCAGCGTTCCCTCGCTGCCGCACATCAGGGCGGTTAGATCAAAGGGCGCGCCTTCATAACAGCCATTGGCGGCACCGAACTGAACTACGGCCCCGTCGGCCATCACGACCTCGACGCCGAGGATGTGGTTGCTCGTCACGAAATCCTTGAGCGTGTGAATGCCGCCGGCGTTGGTCGCGGCGTTGCCGCCGATGGTGCTCGCCCGCTGGCTGGAGGGATCGGGCGCGAAATGCCACGCCGACCCGCCGGGCAGCGCGGCGACGGCTTCGCTCAGCTTTGTGTTCCGCACCCCCGCCTCGACATGGGCCACGCGATTGGCCAGATCGATCGACAGAATCTTCTCCATCCGCGCTGTCGAAATGACAACGCCTTCTTCATCATTGACGCATCCCCCGGCCAGCCCCGTCCCCGTCCCCCGCGCCACGACCATCACCCCCGCCGCCGCCAATCCCGAGAGCACCCGCGACATCTCGTCGGTTGAGCGAGGAAACACCACGGCCCCCGGCCGGGCTCGCGTGATCGTGAACCCGTCGTATTCGTAAACGCTCAGTTCCTCGGGATCGCAGACCACCCCCTCATTCCCCACCACCGCGCGGAGCGCCGCCAGCAATGTCTCGGATAGCATGGCGTTACAATAGCCGCCCGCCTGCCCGGCAGGCAAACCAGGAGAATCGGATGCGCTGGCGCGGGGCGCGAGGTCTCCCGTCGCGTGAGACATTGCCGCCGCGCCCCATTCATTTCCAGCCCCGCTCATGCTACGATCCGCTCCTTGATCTTTTACGGAAACCATGATGTCAAAACACCGAATTGAAGCGGATTACAAGGAAAAGTTCCGGACCGATAGCGATCCGGAGCTCGATGCGCAGATCAACGCGGCCCTCGGGGGCTTGTCCGAGGATGATTTGTATGGGCACGACACGCCGCGCCCGGCGAAGACGGCTGAGACCGTTGCCAACCCGCCGGGAGGAAGGCAGACCAAACGGGGGCACATCGCGCGGATCACAAAGGATGATCTTTTCGTGGATTTCGGCGGAAAATCACTGGGGATAGTCTCCCGCGTTCAGTTCGCGGGAACGGATGAACCCGTTGTCGGCCAGGAGATGGAGTTCATCGTCGATCGCTATGATGCGGCCGAGGGGCTGCTCATCCTGTCCCGCAAAGGGGCGCTGGCGGGGCAGGTGTCGTGGGACAGCCTTGAAGTGGGACAGGTCGTGGAGGGCGCGGTCACCAAGGTGAACAAGGGGGGGTTGGAACTGGAGGTGAAGTCGATCCGCGCCTTCATGCCGGCCGGGCAGGTGGACATTTACCATGTGCCCGATCTGGATCAGTTCATCGGGCAGCGGATGAAGGCCGAGGTGACGCAGGTTGATCCGGCATCCCGCAATTTGATTCTCTCTCGGCGGAACGTGCTGGAGCGCGAGCGCGAGGAGGCGAAGAAGACGCTCCTGGCGGAACTGGCCGAGGGGCAGATTCGCCGGGGAACGGTTCGCAACGTGATGGACTTCGGCGCGTTCGTCGATCTGGGCGGGGTCGATGGGCTGCTTCACGTCAGCGAAATGACCTACAAGCGCGGGCGGCAGAACGCGGCCGAGTTTGTGAAACTCGGCGATGTGCTTGATGTGAAGGTCCTCAAGATCGATCCGGATACGCAGAAGATTTCCCTCAGCCTCAAGCAGGCGCTGGGGACCGATCCCTGGAGCGACGCCGAGAACAAATATGCCGTCGGGACGCCGGTGACGGGGCGGGTGACGAAGGTGGAAAACTTCGGGGCGTTCATCGAGGTGGAGGATGGAATCGAAGGGCTATTGCCGGTGAGCGAGATCAGTTGGCAGCGGATCGCGCACACGAGCGATGCGGTGAAGGTAGGGGATACGCTTCGGCTGGTCGTGTTGTCGATCGATCCGGCGCAAAAGCGGATCAGCTTCAGCCTCAAGCAGGCCGGGCCGGACCCGTGGGCGACGGTGGAAGACCGCTATGCCCTCGAGATGGTCGTCGCGGGAACGATCACCCGCGTCGCGGATTTCGGCGCGTTCGTTGAACTCGAACCCGGCCTCGAAGGGCTCGTTCATATCAGCGAGCTGTCCGATCAGCGCGTCCGCACGCCCGGCGATGTCGTCAAGGCGGGCGAGCAGGTGAATGTCCGCATCCTTGAAATCGACAAGAAGGCGAGGCGGATCGGCCTGTCCATCCGCAAAGCCGCGATTCCGACGGCGGCGGAGGCGATGAATGCCCCGACACCAGCGCCCGCCGCCAGTGCTCCCAAAAAGAAGCGCCCGGAACTCCGTGGCGGATTGGATTTCAATTTCGGCAAGAATAAATGATGCATGGATTTTCGATTTTGGATTTGCGATTTTTGATTGCAATCCAAAATCAAAAATCGAAAATCGAAAATGGCCTTCCCATGACCCCCGCACGATCAACCACCATCCTCTCGGTTCGCAAAGGCAACCAGGTCGCCCTCGGCGGCGACGGGCAGGTGACGCTCGGCAACGTCGTCGCCAAGGCGGATGCGGTGAAGATTCGGCGGATCGGCGGGGGAAAGGTGCTGACCGGCTTCGCCGGTTCGGCCGCGGATGCCTTCGCGCTCCTGGAGCGATTTGAGAAACGCCTCGCCGAGCATCCCGACAACACCCGCCGCGCCGTCATCGAATTGGCCAAGGATTGGCGGACTGACCGGATGCTCCGCCGGCTCGAGGCGATGCTCGCGGTCGTCGATCAATCGACGAGCCTGATCGTCAGCGGCGCCGGCGATGTCATCGAACCGACCGACGGCATCATCGGCATCGGCTCCGGCGGCCCGTACGCCCAGGCCGCCGCCAAGGCGCTGCTCGCACATTCGCAGCTTGATGCCAGGCAAGTGGTGGAGGCCGCCCTCAAAATCGCCGGGGACATCTGCATTTACACGAATACGAATATTACGGTGCAAACGTTATGATGCATGCGTTGCGGCCAATCCTGCTGGTCGTTGTTTTGATGAGCGCCACTGTCTTATGTCAGGCATCCGAGCCAAGCGCGAAACCCTCCACGGCACCCGCCGCGACTTCGCCCACCACGGCCCCTGCCGGTGCATTGCAAGTGGTGCAGGATTTTTTCAATGCGCTAAGGCGGCAGGATTTAAACGCTGCAAAGCAGTTTGTCTGGGTGGCACCGGGAGGATTGGGCAGGGACTTTGATCGGGAAATGCCTTCAACATCTCGTCAAATGGCTGATGGTAAACGAGATGTGGCCGCTCTGGATGCGAAAGAAGGCGAACACTTGGCGATTGTGCTGTTTAATGAAGACGTCTCCGCCGATGGTAAAATTTCCTTGGGTAACCTGGAGCCTTTGTGGCTGGTCAAGCAGAATGGACTATGGAAGATAAGCGTCAGTCCCTTTTCTCGACTGCGTGATTCGCTGACGGATACCCAGCGTGAAGAAATCGTTCCGTTGCGACATTGGTTTCGCGATTGCAAGAGCCGGATCGCCGCCGAAACGGACAATGGCAATTAAAAGTCGGGCGTCGATCATTGCGCCCGATGCACAAAATGCCGCTCCACCGCGACAACAGCCTCGTCTGGTAAAAGTTGTTACGTTACCAAACCAATGAAGAATCTGACCCCCAAACAAATCGTCTCCGAACTCGACAAGTACATCGTCGGCCAATCCGACGCCAAGCGCGCCGTCGCGGTCGCTATTCGCAATCGCTGGCGGCGTCAGCAGCTTCCCGAGGAGATGCGACAGGATGTCGCGCCCAAGAACATCATCATGATCGGCCCGACGGGCGTGGGGAAAACGGAGATCGCCCGTCGGCTGGCGGGGCTCACCAACGCGCCCTTCGTGAAGGTGGAGGCGACGAAGTACACCGAGGTGGGATATCACGGGCGCGACGTGGAATCGATGATCCGCGATCTGCTCGACTATTCGATCAACCTTGTCCGCGAGGAGATGACCGAGCAGGTCAAGGAACCGGCCGAGGCGCGGGTGGAGGACCGTTTGCTTGATGCGCTGCTGCCGGGCGTCGGCTCATCGACCGGCGGGCTGACCTCTGATGACGACGCCAGGGCCCAGCATGAACGCACCCGCGAAAAATTGCGGGAACAGCTTCGCGCCGGCAAGCTTGAGGACCGCGAAATTGAACTTCAGATTGAAGAGCGGGCCACGGCCGTCGGCGTGCTGGGGGCGCAGGGGATGGAGATGGATGTCGAGCTTCAATCGATGTTCGAGAAGATGCTCCCCGTCAAACAGCAGACCCGACGGCTCACCGTCCATGAGGCGCGCAAGGTCATCTTCTCGCAGGAGGCGGAAAAGTTGATCGACAAGAACAAGATTCACGCCGCCGCGATCGATCGGGCCGAGCAGACGGGTATCGTGTTTCTCGATGAAATTGATAAAGTCGCCGGCACCGACAAAACCAACGGTCCCGACGTTTCCCGCCAGGGCGTCCAGCGCGATCTTCTCCCGATCGTCGAGGGATCGACGGTCATCACCAAGTATGGGCCGGTCAAGACTGATCACATCCTCTTCATCGCCGCCGGCGCGTTTCACAGCACCAAGCCGTCGGACCTCATGCCCGAATTGCAGGGGCGTTTCCCGATCCGCGTCGAATTGCAGGACCTGAGCAAGGAGGATTTCATCCGCATCCTCCGCGAACCGCAAAACGCCCTGACCAAGCAGCAGATCGCGCTGCTGGCGACCGAAGGGGTCAAGGTCAGCTTCGCCGATGACGCGATTGACGCGATGGCCCACATCGCCTACGACGTCAACCGCCGCACCCAAAACATCGGTGCCCGAAGGCTGTACACGATCCTCGAGCGTGTCTTCGAGCAGATCAGCTTCGACGCCCCGGAGATGAAAACCAAAACGATTCATATCACCGCCGCAATGGTCCATGAGCGGCTGGCCGAGGTGCTCAAGGATGAGGACCTGAGCAAGTTCATTCTCTGACGACCGGATATTGCCTCCATCGCAATGATTCACGCGCAACTCGAACACGACGGCCCCCCCGCCGCCATCACTGGACGCCACCCAAACGCAACCTACGATTCATGGCACGATGCAGGGCAACATCGCCGATACCGCGTCCAAGCTCGCCAACACCACGAAGGCAACGCCCCGCCGTGCTCCGGCCGCCAATGATCCGTTGAAGTTCCCCGACGCCACCGTGCGGATGCTGCGGGCGACGATGACCCCCCACCGCTGGCTGGAATTGTCGCGCATCGCCGGCACCGGCTTCATCACCCTGCTCTACTGGCAATCGCTGGTCCCCCAGTGGGTGCTATTCGTCGCGGTCGTCATCGGGCTCTATCCCCTGATCAAGATCGGGCTCATCGACCTGCTCAAACATCGCAAGATCGGCACGGAAATCTTCGTCAGCCTCGCCACGATCATCGCGCTGGCAACCGGCGAAACCACCGCCGGCGCGGTCATCATGGTGATCATCCTGATCGCCGAGTTCATCGCGGAGATCAACACCGACCGCGCCCGCGCCTCCATCGCGCGCCTGATCGGCACCGTGCCTCAAACCGCAACAATCCTCGAAGCGGGCGTTCAACGGGTCGTGTCGATCACCGATCTTCAGGCCGGGCAAATCGTCCTCGTCCGGGCGGGTGAGAAAATCCCCGTCGATGGCGCTGTGATCCAGGGCGCCGGGTCGGTCAACCAGGCCCCCATCACCGGCGAAAGCATGCCGCTCGACAAGGCGTCCGGCGACGGCGTCTTCGCCGGAACGGTGCTTGAAAGCGGCGCGCTCGATATTCGCACCGGCAAAGTGGGCGCGGACACGACCTTCGCGCGCATCATCCAGCTTGTCGAGGCCGCGCAGGAGCGCCAGTCCCCCGTTCAAAAGTTGACCGACCGCGTCGCCGCCTGGCTCATCCCGGTCGTGTTGATCTTTCTGGGCTTGGTTTATCTTTACACCCGCGACACCCGACTGATCGTCACGCTCCTGATCTTCACCTCGCCGGCCGAGCTGGGGCTGGCGACGCCGCTGGTCATGATCTCCGCCATCGCCCGCGCCGCCCGCGGCGGCGTCCTCGTCAAAGGGGGCATCTTCCTTGAACTGCTCGCCAGGGTGGACACCATCGTCTTCGACAAGACCGGGACCCTCACCACCGGCAAGCCGGTCCTGACCGCCGCCATCCCCGCGGAGGGGGTGGATGAGCGAGCGCTCCTGCGCATCGCCGCCGCCGCCGACCAACGCTCCAGCCACCCCCCCGCCCAGACCGTCCTCCGCCATGCCATCGAGCAAGGCATCCCCGTCCCCGA
>CAYTAP010000057.1:3612-5036 GCA_964435775.1 uncultured Tepidisphaeraceae bacterium | reverse complement strand
CAAACACTCCAGGGACGCGGCGTCAAAGCCATCGTGGAAGGACAATCCACCCTGCTCGGCACGCACAAGTTGTTGCTTGAGAACGGCATCGATACTCCCTCCCTTGACGACATGCCCGGCCAGACCCACGTTTACGTCGCCCACGCCGGCCGGCTGATCGGCACACTCCATTTCGCAGATCAAATCCGCCCCGAAGCCGCCCATGCCCTCTCACGCCTGCGCGCCACCGGCGTCCGCCGCATCGTCATGCTGACCGGCGACAACGCCTCCACCGCCGCCGATGTGGCCAATACCCTCGGCATCGACGAGCTCCACGCGAACCTATTGCCCGAAGACAAAGTCGCGGCCATCCGTGCCCTTCAACTGGAAGGCCACAAAGTCGCCATGGTCGGCGACGGCATCAACGACGCCCCGGCGCTGGCGACGGCCGACGTCGGCGTGGCGATGGGCGTCGGCGGCACCCAGGCCGCTATCGAGGCGGCCGATGTCGCGCTCATGACCGACGATCTGACCAAAATCGTGCTCGCCCGCACGATCGCCCGCCGGGCGTACCGCACGATCAAGGAAAATCTCTTTTTCGGAATCGGCGTCGTCCATGGGCTGGGCATCACGGCGGCGTTGCTCGGCTGGATCGGTCCGATCCAGGCCGCGCTCATTCACCTCGGCCCGGATGTGCTCGTATTCCTCAATTCAGTGAAACTTCTCCGCATCCGCCTCAAGGAATGATCTTCGCAAGAGTAGGCAGTGGGAAGTGGGCAGTGGGCAGAAGGCAGAAGATTGCAGACGGTATGTGAATACACACCTCTTTCTGCCTACCGCCCAGGGTTATTCAATTCTCTGTCGCTGCGCAATATCACAAGCGAATGAACCACAGATGAACTCAGATAAACGCAGATAAACGCGGGTTTTTCCCATCCGTGTTTATCCGTGTTCATCTGTGGTTTGATTCTGTCGTTCGATTCCGCGCAGAATTGAAAAACCTTGGCCTACCGCCTACCGCCTACTGCCTCAGCCGCGTCTGCACATTGTCCAGCACGTTCATGAAATTGATGTAGCTGTCGTACGGGCTTTCGTACGGCGAGAAGTATTTATGCACGTCCCCATCCGCCCAATACTTCGTACACATGTAGTAAAAATGATCGCTCGTCGTCAGCTTTCGCCAGTCCGTCAGCAGTTCCTCATCCCCCTTCTCCTTCAGCGCCCCCTCGAGTTTGTACAGCTCATGCAGCGCGTTGCTCTGCATCGCATTCCCCAGCCACGCGCTGAGATCGCGCTCGGTGTCGGCCCATGAAATCATGTGCGGCACGTCGATCTCCCCAACGGCATCATACTGATCGATCACCTGACTGGGCGTCAGGAAGTTATTGTCCCGATACTTCATCACCGCGCCGGGCAGGTACTTCATGAAATCAAAGATCCCCGTA
>CAYTAP010000057.1:0-3602 GCA_964435775.1 uncultured Tepidisphaeraceae bacterium | reverse complement strand
AGTCCATGAACAAATTGCAGATGTACCCGTTGCCGTTGATCTGGTTGACCCAGCCGGCGTATTTCTCGGCCGTCAGCGGCCATTGTTCCCATGACCGATTGGAAAATCGAAACGCGATGTCATCGCTCAATCGATAATTCTTGAGCAGCAGCTTCAATCGCGGCGCATGCGGCGGGCGATAGACGTAATTCGGGCTCCGATACCCCAGGATATGGTCGGCCCCCTCGGTGATGATCGCGTCATACCCCATGTGGCTGATGAAGTGCGCCAGGTCATTGTTGTAAATGAGCTCGGTGTTGCGAAACACCCGCGGTTCCTGCCCGAACCATTCCTTCATGATCCTGCGGTGATGCTCGATCTGCGCCCGGAACTCCTCCCGCGAATACAAAAACGCCAAACTGTGGTAATACGTCTCATCCAGGAACTCGACACATCCGGTCTCATTCAGTTGATGAAAGGTGTCGAGCACTTCCGGGGCGTATTTTTGAAACTGTTCGAGCGCGACGCCGGTGATCGAATAGGCGATGCGAAACCGCCCCTCGTGCATCCGGATCGTCTCCAGCAGCACGCGATTGGCCGGGAGATAACACTTGTGCGCGACCTTCCGGCAGATTTCCCCATTCTTGTGGTCGTCGAAATAGTGATGATCGGTGTCGAACACACTGTAGCGGCGCAGGCGATAAGGTTGATGCACCTGAAAGTAAAAGCAAACCGAAGCCATGCCGATGTCCTTTTGCCCCCATGCGTCGAACCATACTCACCCGCATCGCACGCGGCCACACCTCTTGCCGCTGAGGTAGGGGCGGCTTCAGCCGCCGATATCCCGCGAAACGGCGGCTTAAGCCGCCCCTACGACTCGATCGAAGCGCATGGCATCAGTCACGGAGTACCATGACTGATGGCACCGGGCACCGGGATCAACTTCCCGTCCTTCCCGGTTGCATGCGCTCTTCATCCAATGCAGTATAAACCCGCCGTGAAACAATCCGCAAACAACGCCTCCAAACGGATCAAACTTCCGCTGTCAGCCGATTCCTTCGAACAGCTTCACGCCGATGTCATCGCCTGCGAAAAGTGTCCGCGCCTCCGCACATACTGCACGGAAGTCGCGCGGGTGAAGCGCCGCGCGTTCGCCGAATGGACCTACTGGGGCAAACCGATCCCCG
This sequence comes from uncultured Tepidisphaeraceae bacterium, assembly GCA_964435775.1. GTDB lineage: Bacteria > Planctomycetota > Phycisphaerae > Tepidisphaerales > Tepidisphaeraceae > CAYTAP01. The sequence continues at coordinate 2,436 of CAYTAP010000057.1, read as the reverse complement.
GCTTCGGCGATCCCGACGCCCGCCTCTGGATCATCGGCCTGGCCCCGGCCGCCCATGGCGCCAACCGCACCGGGCGAATCTTCACCGGCGACCGCTCCGGCGACTTCCTCTTCGCCGCCCTTCACCGCGTCGGACTGGCCAGCCAGCCCGTCAGCATCCACCGCGACGACGGCCTCACCCTCCACGACTGCTACATCAGCGCCACCGTCCGCTGCGCCCCACCGGCCAACAAGCCCCTCCCCATCGAGATCAAACGATGCTCAACGTACCTCGACCGCGAATGGGCCTTGCTCAAGCGCAAACGCGTCCTCCTCGCCCTCGGCAAAATCGGCTGGGATGCCATTCTTCAAATCGCTTGCCGCAATGGATGCCCCGCGCCGCCGCGCAAACCCAAGTTCGCCCACGGTGCGATCCATGCCCTCTCCCCCGACCTCACCCTCGTCGGCTCCTACCACGTCAGCCAGCAAAACACCTTCACCGGCGTCCTCACCGAAGCGATGTTCGACGATGTCATCCGGCTATGTTTACAGCTTGCCTCGTAATTCCCCGCTCAGCACCAGCGGCACGAGTTGCAGCAGTTGCTCCGGATCAAACGGCTTGATGAGGAGCGGTGGCAGCTCCGGATTCGGCAAGCCGTTCATCCGCGCCTGAATCTCATCGAGCGCCATCCCGCTCAGCAAAATGACCGCCAACCCCGGCCGATGCTTCTGCACATACCCCAGCACCTCAAACCCATCCATATCCGGCATGTTCAAATCGAGCAGCAACAGATCGCTCGATCCCTCTTTGATCCCCAAGAGCGCCGACTCCCCATCCGCCGCCACCTCCACCTGGTATCCCGCGCGCCCAAGAAGATGCGCCAGCCCCATCCGCTCAATCGTCGAATCCTCGCAGATCAAAATCCGCGATTGACCAGACGCCGCCGACCGCATCGTGTCCACGTCACCAGACGCCATAGGCGCGCATCATATGCGTCAAACATTATTTACGGCAATCATAATTCCCGCATGCGTCATGCGCATCAGGGCAAGCGCATTTGCGATCTTACTCCCTCCCCCGCGTACTCGCGGGGGAGGGTTGGGGAGGGGGTTCCGCGACGCCACGGCGTTGCGGGAGCAACGCCCTCCAATTTCCCCCGTTGCCACATCCCAAACCACAAATGATGACCATGCCCCATCCGCATCACGCGGGATCATGCCGACAGGTCAAATCTCAACCCCCAACCTATCAGTGGCATCATCGCTCCTGTACCATCCCTCTGTGTCAAAGACGCCGCCCCCCGAATCCCGCACCTTCGCCCAGCTGGAACTCCTGAGCAGCCTCAATGATGTCGTGGCTGAAAATCTAAACCTCCTCGCCCCGATCGACAAAGCCTGGCAACCCACCGACTATCTCCCCGATCTCACGGCCGAAAACTGGCGCGAGCAGGTGCAAAGTTTCCGCGAACCCGCCGCCGCCTTGAGCGACGATCTGCTCGTCATCCTCGTCGGCGACATGGTCACCGAGGAAGCCCTTCCCAACTACGCGATCTCCCTCAACCTGATCGCCCAGGATCACACCGGCGTCGGCGATGAACCCTGGGCCCGCTGGATGCGCGGCTGGAACGCCGAGGAAAATCGCCACGGTGATCTGCTCAATGCCTTCCTCCGCCTCACCGGCCGGGTCGATATGCGCGCGGTCGAAGTGACGATCCAGCACCTGATCGCGAGCGGCTTCAGCCCCCGCGCCTATCCCGATCCCTACGCCGGCCTCATTTACACCGCCTTCCAGGAACGCGCCACCCGCATCTCCCACGCCAACGTCGCGCGCCTGGTCCTCAAGCGCGGCGACGCCAACCTCAGCCGAATCTGCGCCAAGATCGCCGGCGACGAGGCCCACCACGCCCTCTTCTACACCCGCATGATGCACGAGGTCTTCCGCCGCGATCCGGCCAACGCCCTGATCATCATGCGGGACATGCTCCGCCGGGTCATCGCCATGCCCGGCCGGCTCATGTACGATGGGAAAGACCCCAACCTCTTCGAACACTTCGCCGCCGTCGCCCAGCGGCTCAATGTCTACACCGTCCACGACTACATCGAGATCATCGAGTTTCTCCTGAAGAAGTGGGAGATCGCGTCACTCAGTGTCAGCGGCAAAGCCGCCGCCGCCCAGGAGTTCCTCTGCGCCCAGCCCGAGCGCCTCGCCACCCTCGCCGACGCCATCGCCGAAGATGCCCGCAACCAGCCCCCCACGCGCTTCAGCTGGATCCATGACCGGATGACGTGAGGGGGAATGACCCCGCCACGAGCCGGAAGCGTCAGCGACGGACGGACCGGGAAGGATGAAGGATGAGGGATGAAGGATGAAGGAATTGCCGATTTTGGATTTGCGCTTTTTCGATTCCAATCCAAAATCGACAATCAAAAATCGAAAATCCATCCACGAGCCGCAAGC